>JACCRK010000285.1 GCA_013813565.1 Herpetosiphonaceae bacterium | reverse complement strand
GGCGCAGACCCTCGACCTGCATCCCCAGGGCGCTGGCCAGCGCGGCCGTGCGCTCCCCAATCGCCCCAACGCCGATCAGCAGCAGGGTCTTGCCGGCCAGTTCAAACAGGCCGTCGTCCGGCGGCTGCCGCCACATCCGGGTGCTCTGCGCCCGCACCGCCTGGTGCAGACCACGGGCAAACATCAGCATGGTGCCGATAATCTGCTCGCTGATTGGGATGGCGTGGACGCCCGAGGCGTTGGTCAGGATAAAATCTCGCTCGCTGGCCTCGGGGTAGCGCAGCAGCCAGTCGGCGCCGGCGCCCCACTGCTGAAACCAGCGCAGCGCCGGCGCCCGCACCAGCAGATCGTGGGGCAGATGCCCGGCGGCGATCTCAACCTCATCGAGCATCGTCTCGATCGCGGCGCGGTCGCGGGTGACGCGCACGACCATCTCCGGCACGAGCAGGGCGATCTCTTCCAAAGCGGCGGCGGTGACTGTGGCCGGGTCGCGGGCCAGCAGCAGAATCGACATCGGACCTCCTTGAATCATTCTCATAGCGTTCGGTAGTAGTATAGCCGGATATTGATCGCCGCTGCCGCCATTGATCGTGAGCGAGCCATGGCTGGATATCAACAGCGGATCTTTAGGATCAGCGAGGATTATCATGCAGAATGGACTATGCCCGAAGTGTTCGTCGTCGGAAGTCTACTATTCGGCTGCCAAGGCGGCGCAGCACGGCCTCACCGAGGCTTCGTATGTCAGGATCTATAAGGAAAACAAATGGGTGCCCGATATAACGCTGCTGGAGCTGGCCTACTATATCTGTCGGGGATGCGGGTATTTCGAGATGTATGCGCAGGATCTGGAGAAGCTGGCGGCGCTGGACGACTGCTCCAACTGGCGCAAAGTCGGCAGCTAGGTATCGATTTAGCCACTCATCGGCGGCTGTCAGGCCCCAGAATCGCCGCCAGGGCCTGATCATAGGCCGGGTAGGCGGTGAAGTCGTTGTGGCCCGCCCCCGTGATCGGAAACAGCCGCCGCTCGCCGCCGACCAGCGCCGCCAGCCGCTCGCTGGATTCGAACGGGATCAGCTCATCGCGGGTGCCGTGAATCAGATAGATTGGGCTTTTGACCTGGCCGATCCAGCGCTCGCTAGGCAGCGGGTATTTGAACAGAAAGCCGGGCGCCCAGGCCACCTGGCGGCGGGCGATGCTCAGCAGACTGACATAGGGCGTCTCCAGGATCACCATCCGTGGCTGTTTCTGCGCCGCCAGCCTGACCGCGAGGCCGGTGCCAAGCGAGCGGCCAGCCACGACGATCGACTCGGGCGGATAGCGCTCCGCCAGCCATTCGTAGGCCGCCAGCGCATCGTCGTGGAGCATCTGCTCGCTGCTGATGGCGCCGCTGCTTTTGCCGTAGCCGCGATAGTCGAGCATCAGCACTGCGTAGCCGTGGCGGGTCCAGTGGTCGGCCAGGGTTCCCCAGTCGCGCAGGCTGCCGGCGTTGCCGTGGAAAAACAGGATCGCGCCCCGTGGCCGCTCGATGGTGAAGTGCAGCGCGCTCAGCGTGGCGCCCGCCACCGGCAGCGTCACCTCCTCGAACGGCTGGTCGAAGGCAAACACGTAGCTCGGCGGCAGCACCTCGGGGTAGAAGACCATGCGCTCCTGCTGGGTGTAGATCAGCGCACACATCAGCCCATACACAACGGCCAAAATGGCGATAAAGGTTAGCACTCGGCGTTTCATCCTTCGCATATAGCATCCAGTTCAATTAATCGAAACGCGCCACCCACAGTGTGTATGGATGGCGCACCCCTAACCCCTAACCCCTAACCCCTAACCCCTAATCCCTATTCGCCGAGCTTCAGCACCGCTCAGGCGTCGGGGGCCGCGCCGTGAACTATCGTAAATATTATGGCCAGGATAGCCGGGAGGTCGTCCAGATAATATTCTGCTTGATCGATTGAAACCAAGGTCTGGTGCAGTCGGAGAAATTTCCAAATGCTGCCAGTTGTAACCACGCCATAGACAGTGTCAATCCCGGTGTCCTCGCGGGCATTGAAGATTTGGGCCGCGATCATTTCAGCGATGCACTGACCTAATCCAGACTTGATATTATCGTTTTTGGCTTCAACAATCGCTAGAACCGGCGCATTGACAAAAAGCTGTTCCGGGGATTGAGAAAGAATAAAATCACACACTCCGGTTAGCCCACTGGCAGGATCAACTGAGAAATCCACACCGGAAAATAAACTCACTGGGTTTTTTGCCCGCCGCCGAATTTCAACCAGAATCGGTGCAACGATCAGCTCTGAGCGCGCCTTTTCGGTATGGATTGCTAAGGCAAGCGGAGCTGTTTCGTCCAGGATACTGCGCAGCCATGAGCTTGGCTCAACTGGCGGCAACGCTGCAAAAAGCTGGCTTTGATCGTCGAGCTGAAGCTGAAATCGTTTGATGACTTCGCGCAGGGTGAAATCACTGTAGGCCATCGCTCACCTCTCCGTTTGATTGCAGCAAAGGCGCAAGGGCCTTTGCTGCAACAGGGCCGATCTAGTCGTTGAGCTTCAGCACCGCCATAAAGGCGTCCTGAGGGATCTCGACGTTGCCGACCATCTTCATGCGCTTCTTGCCCTCTTTCTGCTTCTCCAGCAGCTTGCGCTTGCGGCTGATATCACCGCCGTAGCACTTCGAGAGCACGTCTTTGCGAATGGCCTTGATCGTCTCGCGCGCGATCACCCGCGAGCCGACCGCCGCCTGGATCGGCACCTCAAACATCTGGCGCGGGATCAGCTTCTGTAGCTTTTCGACCAGCTGGCGGCCCTGGCGGAAGGCGTTATCACGGTGGGTGACCATCGAGAGCGCATCGACCGCCACGGTGTTCACCAGCACATCCAGCTTGACCAGATCGGCCTGGCGGTAGCCGCTAAGATGATAGTCGAGCGAGGCGTAGCCCTGCGAGCGCGACTTGAGCGTGTCGTAGAAGTCGATCACAATCTCGGCCAGCGGAATCTCGTACTTCAGCACCACCCGCTGCTTATCCAGATATTCCATGCTGAGATAGGTGCCGCGCTTGCCGGTGACCAGATCCATCACCACGCCAATGTAGCGGCTGGGGACGATCACGCTGATCTCCATCACCGGCTCTTCGATGTGCTCGATCAGGCCAACATCGGGCAGCTCCGAGGGGTTGTCGATCTGGATGAGGCTGCCGTCGGTCAGCAGAACCTGGTACTCCACGCTTGGCGCGGTCACCAGCAGGTTGATGTTGTACTCGCGCTCCAGCCGCTCCTGGACGATCTCCATGTGCAGCAGGCCGAGGAAGCCGGCGCGGAAGCCAAAGCCCAGCGCCGCCGAGGTCTCCGGCTCGAACGAGATCGAGGCATCGTTGAGCTTGAGCTTGTCGAGCGCGTCGCGCAGCAGCGGGTAGTCGTTGGCGTCGACGGGATACAGACCGGCGAACACCATCGGCTTGGCCGGCTCGTAGGGCGCCAGCGGCTCCTTGGCCGGGCTGGCGGCCAGGGTCACCGTGTCGCCAACCTGACAGTCGCGCACCGACTTGAGGCCGGTGGCGATGTAGCCAACCTCGCCGGCGCTAAGCTCTTCCCCAGGCGTCATCATCGGGCGGAACGAGCCAATCTCCATCGCCTCGGTCAGGATGTCGGTGCCCATCAGGCGCAGCTTGTCGCCGTGGCGAATCACGCCATCGACCACCCGCACATAGGCGATCACGCCCTTGTAGGCGTTGTAGTGCGAGTCGAAGATCAGGGCGCGGGCCGGGGCGTCGGGGTCGCCGCTGGGCGGCGGGATGCGGGTGACAATCGCCTCCAGAATCTCGGGCACGCCAATGCCCTCTTTGCCCGAGGCCAGAATGATATCCTCGATCGGCAGCCCCAGCACGTGCTCGATCTCCTCGGAGACCAGCTCAATCTCCGCGCCGGGCAGATCGATCTTATTCAGCACTGGGATCATCTCAAGGTTGTTTTCCAGGGCCAGATACACATTTGAGAGGGTCTGCGCTTCAATCCCCTGGGCGGCATCGACCAAAAGCAGCGCGCCCTCGCAGGCCTGGAGCGAGCGGGAAACCTCGTAGCTGAAGTCAACGTGGCCGGGACAGTCGATCATATGCAGCGAGTAGGTATGCCCATCCTTGGCCTTGTACTCCAGCTTGACCGGGTGCAGCTTGATCGTGATCCCTTTTTCGCGCTCAAGATCCATCGAGTCCAGGGTCTGCTCACGCATCTCACGCGATGTCAGGGTCTGAGTCATTTCGAGGAGCCGATCGGAGAGCGTGGTTTTGCCGTGATCGACGTGGGCGATAATGCTGTAGTTGCGCATATACTTTTGGTCTGGCATTCGTATTTCCCTGTCATTGGTATGGTTAATTCTATGGTGGCGCTGGTCCACCAGAATGGTGGAGGCAAAGCCGGGTGGCCAGTGGATCTGCCCTGATCGCGCACAGACGGCGCCGATCCGCAGGCACGTGGCTGAATCGCAGTGCTGCGACGTTACCCATTATAGCCGGTTTACCGAAAACGTGTGGGTGTGGCGCCGCGCCCGCTCACACCAGGACTATCCCAGAGTATGGTATAAACAACCGCAACAATAGCAATGGGTAAACAACAATGGCACAATGGATTATGAGCTACGTTCCCCAGGCGGGCACATTCGGCTACTACCTGCTGCGCGGCACGCTGACCTTTCTGGTCGTCGTGATTGTCGCCCGCGGGATCACCTGGGTCATTCGCCGGACGGTGCTCTCGCAGCAGAAGCTGATCCGCCGCAACCTTAGCGAGCGGCGCCGCCAGACCCTGCGCGTGCTGGTCAGCTCGCTGATGAATGGGCTGGCGGTGCTGGCCACGCTGCTGCTGGTGCTGGCGATGTTTGTCCAGCCGGGCGCGCTGTTTACGGCGCTGGGCCTGTTCAGCGCCGGGCTGGGCTTTGGCGCCCGGCCGTATGTGAGCGACTTTTTTGGCGGCATCGTGCTGCTGTTCGAGGATCAGTTTGCGCTGGGCGATAAGGTGGAGATCGGCGACCGCCAGGTGATCGGCCAGGTCGAGCGGGTGACCTTGCGCACCACCTACATCCGGGGCGAGTCGGGGGAGCTGTGGATTGTCCCCAACGGCGATGTGCGGACCATCCGCAACTTCAGCCGGGGAACCTGGTCGCCGGCCAACATCAAAGTCACCATGCCCACGATCAAGCTTGACGAGACCCTGATCGTGCTGCGGGAGATCATCGCCAGCCCCGGCGACGACGTGCTGGAGGCGCCCGAGATCATCAGCGAGGATGGCGAGATTGGCGCAGTGACGACCACGATCACCCTGAAGGTCAAGGCAAAGTACGGCACTGCGCCAGTCGTCCGACGGCGGCTACTGGCGCAGCTGCAGACCGCGCTTACTGAGCATCATGTTCTTGCAGAAGAGCCGATCCAGCGGGAATAGCGTCGCCGGAGATCTCGTCGTACGAGACAGCGTCGGCTGGCTCGCGCAGCAGCGCCTTGACGGTCGGCCAGAAATCACGGAAAAACGACGAGCGCCGATAGCGCTGGAGGTCGCGGCTTGAGCGCCAGGTGCTCCAGGTGGCAAACGCGGCCGGGTCGCCGGTCTCGCGCAGCAGCGAGAGGGACAGGCATCCTTCCTGCCCGCGGATGGCCTCCTCGGAAAGAGCGTAGAAGTCGAGAAAGGTCTGAACATCTTCCGGCGCAAACTTAAGCCGAACCAAACGCACAATCATGCAAAGCTCCTTAGTAGTCAGGGTTAGGGCGATGGCTTCATCGCTGGCGCTATCTTAGCACGACCTCGCCGTTTCGGTTTCGGCTGGGCTGGGCCTGGATCTGGATCGAGGGTAAACACCTCGCCGTCGTGGGCGATGCAGACGCTGCCGGTGAACACCTGGGCCACCCGCTGGAGCACCTCAGGCTCCGGGGCGGTCCAGCGCGGGCTGTAGTGGGTCAGAATCAGCCGCTGGACGCCGGCGGCCTGCGCGGTGGCGGCGGCCTCCTCCGGAGTCGAGTGGGTGTCAAACGGCTGCGCGACGGTGCACTCGTGGATTAATGTGTGTGCGCCACGGGCCAGCTCAACCAGCGTCGCAGACGGGCCGCTATCTGCCCCATACACCAGGCTGGGGTGGCCCGGCCGGTCCAGGCGCAGGGCCAGCGTTGGACGACTGTGGTAGGTGGGGGCGGCCCGCATTTCCAGGCCCAGATCAACCGGCAGCTCAACGGCACCGCCGGCATCGGGCAGGGTGTGAAAGGTCGGCACTACGGCGTGCCGGCCCAGCTCGGCGACCGCAATCACCGCCTGGGCGGTCTGCATGGCCGAGGCGTTGCCAAACACATGCAGCGGCCCCGAATGCTGGGCCAAAAACAGATGCAGCAGCAGCGCCGGCAGCCCCATCAGATGGTCGGGGTGGTTGTGGGAGATAAAGATCGCCCGCAGCTGGCACGGGTCGAGGCCGTATTTCAAGAGACGGCGGTAGGGCGAGCCGCCGCAGTCGAGCAGCAGCAGGCCGGCATCGCTCTGGAATGCATAGCCGCTGTTTTCGCGATCAGCGTCAGGCAGCGCGGTTCCTGAGCCGAGGACAACAAAGCGATTCATGCCGATCTCCTTTAAGTGTTGGCGGATTGATCGGTAGTATAGATGCAGTCAACAATTCTGATCAAGGGTGAAGATTGCGCGCTGGCGGCCAGCCCGGCCGCCCAGCTACGAGTGCCAATCATACGCCGAGGGCGGCCCGATCGGTGGCGGACCTGCTCAAAAACTGCTGCTTGACATTGACGTTACGTCACCGCTTAAGCTCGTGCTGTTGGTCAATTCTGGCTAACGCAAGGCTTTTGATAAGCGAAAGTGATGGACCCAATGTCGAGCGAAAACACGGTGCTAGTTTTAGGCGGGACAGGGAAAACCGGCCGGCGGATTATCCAGCGGCTGCACGAGCGGTCTCTTTCGGTGCGCAGCGGGTCGCGATCGGCCACGCCCGCCTTTGACTGGGCTGACGAGACAACCTGGACGGCCGCCCTCCAGGATATCTCAAGCGTCTATATCGCCTTTCAGCCCGACCTGGCCGTCCCCGGCGCGGTCGCCACCATTCAAAAGTTTGTCGATCTGGCTGTGCAGAGCGGAGTGCGGCGGCTGGTGCTGCTGTCCGGTCGCGGCGAGGCCGAGGCCCAGAGCTGCGAGGAGATCGTCCAGCGCTCGGGCGTGGACTGGACGATCCTCCGCGCCAGCTGGTTTTTCCAGAACTTCAGCGAAAACTTTTTGCTGGACGCGCTGCTGTCGCCGGAGGTCTACCTGCCGGCCGGGGAGGTTCAGGAGCCATTTATCGACGCCGATGATATTGCCGATGTCGCCGTCGCCGCGCTGACCGAGGCTGGCCACGCCGGGCAGGTCTACGAGCTCACCGGGCCACGGATGCTGACCTTTGCTGATGCGGTGGCCGAGATCGCAGCGGCCAGCGGTCGATCTATTCGCTATCAGCAGGTCCCGATCGCCGCCTATGTTGCCGCGCTGGAGGCCGAGCAGGTGCCGTCGGATATGGTCTGGCTGGTGCAGTATTTGTTTACGACCGTGCTTGATGGCCGCAATGCCTACGTGGCCGATGGCGTGCAGCGCGCCCTGGGCCGCCCGCCGGGCGATTTCTCGGCGTATGTTCACACCACGGCCGCAGCCGGCGTGTGGAATAGCTAATCAGCGCACCGCCGAACATCTTGGCGGCCCAGCTTCTGGCAGACAGCAGCGTGGGTGGGTGGACAAGATCGACCCACCCCCATGGAGCGGGAGAATACACTAATGAACCAGATCGGCAGCACCACATTGAAGGTTGTTTTGGCCTTAGTCGGCGCCTACATCATCTTTATCGGGATTGACTTTGGTTTTGGTGGATTTAAGACCCTTGGCTGGCAAGGTTCAGGCGCAACGGATTTTGTGCAAATCAGCGACGCAGCCCGCTATGGCGTGCAGGATAGCCATTTCAGATTCCTCGGCGGGATCATGGCGGCGATGGGGGTATTGATGCTGGTGGCGGTGACCAATCTGCCTAAATATCACCAGGGTCTGAAGGGTATGCTGGCGTTGATCGTTGCCGGCGGGATTATGCGCCTGACCTCCGGCGATGGCGCGTTGCTCTTTGGCGCAGAGATTGGCGCAGCGCTGTTTGCCGAAATTGGGCTGGCGTCGCTGCTGTATGTCTGGCTGGCGCACGTCGTGAAAACCGCCGGATAATCGCCGGCCAGCGCCCTGGAGCTACGCCTGCTCCAGGGCGGGGATCAGCTCAACGGGAACCTGAATTTCGGTGATCAGGTCGTTGCCCGCCACGGTCTGTGGCAGCTGAAGCAGCAGCTCACGCGGGATACCGGCAAGTCGATAGCCATGCATGCTCGACCACTTGCTGATCGCCGCATAGCCCAGGTGAATGGTCGCCAGCGCCCCCTTGACGATCGTTGTCGCCATCAGCGGCGAGCCCGTTAGCTCGCGCTGGGTCAGGACCAGCCCATTGGCCAGCGCCAGCGTGGCGTTCTTGGAGCGAGCAGCGAGCAGCCCTAGCTCCATATCGAGCTCGGTTTCGGCAAACTCATCGCTGTGGCAGATACAAAAGAACATCCCGCCGCGCAGATCGGGCGGCATTGTCGCCTGAAGCTGCCGATACAGCTCGATGCTCATCTCAAAGTCGTCCATAACCCGCCGCAGGCTAAAGACCGACTGGGTGGGAATGTTTTTCATGATGATGTTGGGGATTGCGCCCGACTCATCGTCGCGAATCGCTTGCAGGCGGGTCTCGATCATCTGGATTCGGCGCAGCTCCGTGTGCAGCTGCTGCTCGATCTCGACTTTTTTGAGCAGGAGCATCCCATGCAGCGCATCGGTGGAGATCGTGTCCGTCAACGTCTGCCGAATCTGATCGAGCGAAAGCCCCAGCTCTTTCAGCGCCAAAATCCGGTTGAGATACGACATCTGCTCAGCCCGATAGTAGCGATAGCCGGATGCGAGATCGATATGGTTGGGCTTGAACAGGCCGATCTCGTCGTAGTAGCGCAGCAGGCGTTTCGACACCTGGGCCAGTCGCGCAAAATCCCCAACAGTAAACATGCTGTGTCCTCCAAAGCGTTGCTGTACCGAGTATGCGGGTTAACGCTACGGCAATGTCAAGCCCTGTCTCCACACCAGGACAATCGTCTCTAGTGCGTGGATGCAGTGTATCATTGGAAGCTGGTGCGCCCTGTCGCTCGTGCTGCGGAGGTTAGTCGGTTATAAGGAGGTCGGTGTGACGTGGTTTGATGGGCTGGGCGGCGCGAGCCGCTGGTGGATGCTGGGATTGCTGGCGGCCTGGGCGCTGCTGCTGTTTGGCGGCTTTGTGGTCGGACCGACCAGCGCCGATGGCAGCCGCCGCATCCCGCTGTGGGGCCGCCTGGGCTCCTCGCTGGCGCTGGTGCTGGCCGCCTGGAGCTGGGGCTGGCTGGCTCGCGGATCGGCGGTTCAGACGGTGGCGCTGCTGCTGGCGCTGGGCATGACCCTGGGGTTTGTCGGCGATGTGTTTATGGCCAAAGTGCTGCCGGTCGCCGAGCCGGTGATCGGCGGGATGGGCGCGTTTGGCCTGGGCCACGTCGCCTATATCGCCGGGTTTCTGCTGCTTGGACGCCAGGACGTGTTTGCCGGGGCCGGCACCCGCTGGGCGGCCTGGCTGATCTGGCTGCTGATTGGGGCGGCCGGCTGGTATG
>JACCRK010000263.1 GCA_013813565.1 Herpetosiphonaceae bacterium | reverse complement strand
GCTGCGGCGTGGGGCCTGGGGCCTTCATGATGGCGCTGGGGCCTGGTGGCCGCGCTGGCGGTGGATCGCTCCAGCTCGGCGGATCGCTGGGCGGGCGCTGGGGCTGGGTGGACTGGCGCGGCTGGGGCTGGGTGGTTTGGCGCGAGCTGGGGTCGTGGGTATGCTGTGCGGGCCTCTCCGGGGCGCGGCTCCGCTGCCATTGAGGGAGGGAGGGAGGTTGCCCACTTAAAAAGAAAGTACCTTCAACTCCACCGGCTGGTGGACATCCACAAAAAGCGGCGCGTGTCAGTTTTGATGAGGGCGACACAATGGGCGGAACAGACGGCTGAATGAGCGACGTGTGCCACGTCGGTCGTTCGGTCGGCTGCCCGTAGGGCGGCCATTGCCCTTGTCAAAACGCCGCTTTTCGCCGTCGAGGCTGACGGCTCTGGGGCTGGGATCTGCGCCACCGCCCGCGCCTTGGCGCGGCCCCCAGGAGAAGGCGGCGCACGGAGATTGACCAGCGGAGCTGCACCGCTTTAAGCGGCTTAAACGCAATCGCCGCGCTCGGTCGGCTGATCGAGCGCGGCGGCTGCCTGGGCCAGCTATGTATAGAACAGGCAACACGGGGCCAGATTTTGGCCAAAGCCGTTATACAGCTCGCCACAGGTGCATTGATTCTCCCATGTGCTGCTCATCTCAACGGGCTGGCCACAATTCATACAAGCAACAATGCCATAGTCATGGTGGAACGATTCGCGCCGCTCAATTGATTCTGGTAGTCCTTCCGTGCGAATTTCTGCTAAATAGCTCTGTTCTGCTGAATTCAATGGTGCGCTAAATTCATCACAATCAAAGCTATAGCTGCTGCCCTCGCCTCGGTCGAATACGAGATTATAGTGAGTCGTGTGGATTGTTTCAGGTCGTTTAATCCAGGTGGTCATGGTCGCGCTCCTTCTGATCATGCTCGGCGGCGTGATCGTCGTGGTCGTCCATATCATTAAAATAGATGCTCTCGCTCAGAATGGATAAGCACGTGCGACATGCCAGCATGCGGGGCCTGGTACTGATCAAAAAGAGATAATCGGCGTAGGTGCTGCATTGGCTGCACGTGCCTTGCTCGCCGGTGGCGTTGCTGTTTTCTGTGGCCAGGGCGTAAAAGGTCGGCGTATGGATTGGGCATCGACCTTCGCCGCGCTCCTCCGCTACACACTCCGGGCAATCCATGAAACCTCCTCATAGTGGCCACGGGCGCACGGTGCGCCCGTGGCGCTTCTCACGCTATACCTGGCGGGCAGCGGTGCGGGCTTGGGCCTCGCTGGTGTACACGCTCCATCCAAGGTGCTGCATCCCGCTGGACAGGCGTCCTTGTTGCCATTCGACATTTTGCGCCTCGATGGCAACAACACGGGCACGGCCTTCCGGTTCGCCGATAAAGGCCGCGCCGCTGCCTAAATAATCCTGCGGGCATGCGGCCTTGGCCAAAATGTAGCGGGTGGTACTGGTCGCGTCGGCGGCTTGGGCCTCTGGGGCCGCTGGCTGGTCGGCCTGAGCTGGGGCCGTGAGGATCGCAATGATGGCCCGTGCCTGCTCGGCGGTCAATGCTCCGGCCTTGATGCTCATGGACAGATCTGGAAAAACCTCCACCTCGCTGCTGCTGCGGCGCTCCGGGTGGCGGGTGGTGCCGTAGAAGTAAAAGCGCTCGGTGGTGCCGTGGTAGTAGCTGCCGCTGGCCAGCGCGCACAACTCGGCGGCTAGGGCCTCCTGCCTGGCCTGTTTGGCCTCCCATGCGGCCTGGGCGGCGCGGGCCTTGGCCAAACTGGTCACATAGGACGGCAATAACCGGCGGGCGATGTCTCTGGCGATGTCGGCGGGGCGACGCTCGGCGCTGACGGTAATCTCATGGCGTTCGCCTCGGGCGCGGTAGTCGCGGGCGGCGGCAAAATCGCCATAAATTTGAAGGCGATTTGTCGGGTGGCCGCGTCGGATGTGCAGCCGCTGCGCATCGGGGCCGCTGATCATGGCATGCTCATACATGCTATGATCAGCGGCGGCGTGCGGCGTATAGCTCCACTGATCGCCGGTGCTGATGCGGAGGGCCTCGGCGACACGGCGGCTTAGGTCGCGGATCTCGGCGGCTTTGCGTGTGCGCGAGGCAATGTAAGCATCCTGGGTGGCGGTGGTGTTCATAATCTGGTGTCCCTTTCTATGGCGCGGCGGCGGCTGGTACAGTTGGCGCGCCTGGCGTGGATGAGTCTCAAGCCGTGTACACAGAACCGCGCTCGATCACCCCGATTGAGCGCGGCCGCTGGCGCTGCGTATGGGCTGAAGGCTGGGTACGGATTTCATTCCATTCCGGGGGTATGCTGGACACGATCCGACCTCCTACCAGCCTAATCGACGCTCGCGCATGCTGGCCCAGCGTCCATGCCCGATAATCAGATGATCATTCATGGTTATGTCGAGAATCTGGCCAGCACTGATAAGCTGGTTCGTGAGGATAATATCCTCCACGCTGGGATTCACATCGCCCGACGGATGCGAATGGGCAAGAATGATCGATGCGGCGTTGATCTGAATGGCCTTCCGGTACACTTCTGCGGCCCGGACTGGGCTGCTGTCAAGACACCCATCATACAAGCGCTCAACCGCAATCACGTGTTTTTTGGTGTTCAAACAGATCACCCACAGTCGTTCGTGCTGGATACTGGCCGCTTCCGCCTGGAGCATCGCGGCCAC
>JACCRK010000254.1 GCA_013813565.1 Herpetosiphonaceae bacterium | reverse complement strand
CCAGCGGCGAGCGGGCAATTGTCCGGGCGATCGTGCGGGCGTCGGCGACAGCGCGAGCGCCGCTGACCGTGACGGTGACGAACTTGGTCGCGCCCTCGCCATCGGCGGCGATCTGGCGGGCCAGATCAACACACACGTCCGTCAGAACGGCGGTGAACTGGGCCAGATTGGCCGGGCCGATCGTTGCTCCAGCAACCCCGGAGGCCAGCAGCAGCGCCGTGTCATTGGTGCTGGGGTCGCCATCGACCGTCACGCAGTTGAACGAGGCGTCGCAGGCCTCACGCAGCGCGGCCTGGAGCAGCGGCGCCGGCACCCTGGCATCGGTGGTGATGATCGACAGCATCGTCGCCATCATGGGGTGGATCATCCCCGCGCCCTTGGCGACGCCCGCCACCGTCACGGGGACGCCTTCGATCGTCACGGTGGCGCTGGCGGTTTTCGGGCGGGTGTCGGTGGTCATAATCGCCTCGGCCAGCGCCTGGGCCTGGTCGGCGGCCAGCGCGGGGGCGATCGCCTGCACGCCGGCGGCGACCTTGGCGGTGTTGAGCTGGACGCCGATCACGCCGGTGGAAAGCACCAGCACCTCGGCGGCGCTACAGCCAATCGCGGCGGCGGCCAGCTCGGCCATCTCACGGGCGGCCGCGTCGCCCTGGGCGCCGGTGCAGGCGTTGGCACAGCCGGCGTTGGTGATCACGGCACGCACTGCGGCGGCGTTCTCGGCCAGCAGCGCCTGGTCGTACAGCACCGGCGCGGCCTTGACCAGGCTGGTGGTGAACACGCCGGCGGCGGTGCACGGGCCGGCGGCGACCAGCAGGCTGATATCGGGGTTGCCGCTCTGCTTCAGGCCGCAGCGTCCGGCGGCGGCGCGAAAGCCAGGGGCAAAACGGAATACGCTCAACGCGCTCAGCTCGCTCACTGCTCGGCCCCTGTCAGCGCTTCAACCTTCTGTGGCAGCCCAAACAGCTTGATAAAGCCCTCGGCGTCAGCCTGGTTGTAGACTGTCTCCGCGCCAAACGTCGCCAGATCAGGCACATACAGGCTCTTCTCGGCCTGCCGCCCGACCAGATGGGCCGCGCCCTTGAAGATTTTCAGCCGCGCTGAGCCGGTGATGTTCTGCTGGGTCTCGCTGAAAAATGCCGTGAGCGCCTTGCGCAGCGGCGACCACCACTGGCCGTTGTAGATCAGCTCGGCGTAGCGGTGGGCTAGCATATCTTTGAAGTGCATTGTGTCGCGGTCGAGCGCCACCTCCTCCAGGCCCTGGTGGGCGCGGTACAGCAGGGTGCCGCCGGGCGTCTCGTAGATACCGTGGCTTTTCATGCCAACCAGCCGATTCTCAACCAGGTCGACCCGGCCGACGCCGTGGCGGGCGCCGATCGCGTTGAGCTGCTCCAGCAGCGCCACCGGGCCAAGCTCCACCCCGTTGACGCTGACCGGCACGCCGCGCACGAAGCCAACCTCGATATACTCCGGCAGATCGGGGGCCTCCTCGGGGGCGACCGTGCGCTGGAACATCGTCAGCTCCGGCTCCAGCCACGGGTCTTCCAGCGGGCCGCCCTCGTGGCTAAGGTGCCACAGATTGCCGTCGCGGCTGTAGAGCGACTTGCGGGTGCTGGTGACCGGGATCTTGTGCTCGGCGGCGTAGTCCAGGGCATCCTCCCGCGAGCGAATGTGCCACTCGCGCCAGGGCGCGATGATCGCCATCTGCGGCGCAATCGCCATATAGGTCAGCTCAAAACGCACCTGATCGTTGCCCTTGCCGGTGCAGCCGTGGGAGAGCGCGTCGGCGCCAATTCGCAGCGCCAGCTGGGCCTGGCCACGGGCGATCAGCGGGCGGGCGATGCTAGTGCCAAGCAGATAGGTGCGCTCGTAGATCGCGCCGGACTGGAGCATTGGAAACAGAAAATCGCGCACAAACTCCTCGCGCAGATCCTCAACATAGCACGCGCTCGCGCCCGAGGCCAGCGCCTTGGCCTCCACGTCGGAGAGATCATCATCCTGGCCCAGGTTGGCGCAGTAGCACACGACCTCGCAGCCGTAGTGCTGCTTTAGCCACGGCACGATCACGCTGGTATCCAGACCACCCGAGTAGGCGAGCACAACTTTGTTGACGTTTGGTTTAGCCATTGGGGTTCCTTTTGGTGGTGTTCACCGCACACATACGGCGACGCAAAGACGAATCAAAGAGACTGGATCGTCGTTGATCCGACCGATTGAGCACGGTTAGGGTTCAAACACAACCGCTGTTTCGTCACAGCAGGTGACCAGCGGACACTTGACACAGTCGCGCCAGACTTTTTCGGGAAAGCGTTCCTTGTCGGTGATCGTAAAGCCCAGCCGGACAAAAAAGTTAACCGCGCGGGTCAGCGCAAAGACTGTTTTGATCCGCCGCGCCCGCGCCTGCGCCACCAGCTCATTGACGATTAGCGCGCCCAGGCCGTACGAGCGGAACTCGGTGGCGACCGCCAGCGAGCGCACCTCAACCAGATCGGGGTTCATCAGCAGGAGCGACCCGATCCCGACCACCTGATCGTTGACCAGCGCAACGACCCAATCGCCGAGGCTGGCCGCGATCTCGGCGGCGGAGCGAGGCAGCAGGTGGCCCGCTCGGACATTTTCCTGGACCAGCGCGGCCATTCCGGCCACGTCGGCGGGCTGGGCGGCCCGAACCGCAATCTCAGCGCCATCCATCGACGACTCCAGCGCGCCGATCGATCTCGTTGCAACCATGGGCATACTCCAACAAATACAGGCTTCGACAGGCTCAGCCACCGAATTTCATTCCCTCGCCCCTTGTGGGATAGGGGTGGCGCGGTCGCGCCGGGGTGAGGGGTTCTACTCAAACACCGTTCCACCGAACACATCATCGATGCTGGTGATGCGGACCCGCGTCACCCCTTGCTTCAGCGCGATCAACGCCGTGGAAACCTTGGGTATCATCCCGCCAGTGATGATGTCCTTTTCGATTAGCGCCTGCGTCTCGAGCGCTGTCAGGCGCGGGACCACCGCCCCGTCGACTAGCACGCCGGGCACGTTCGAGATAAACACCACCTCCTCGGCGCTCATGGTGACCGCAATCGCGCCCGCCATCACGTCGGCGTTGACGTTCAGCCAGCCGCCGAGGCCGTTGGAGCAGATCGGCGCAATGATTGGCACGACGCCATCGGCCAGCAGCGCCCGCAGCACATCGGAGCGGACACACAGCGGCATGCCGACAAAGCCCAGGCTGCCATTGGGGTGGGTGAGCGGCGTCGCCAGCACCAGCTCACGATCAACCCCCGACATGCCCTGGGCATCCAGCCCGGTGGCGCCCAGGGCGGCCACGAGCCGCGTGCTGACCTCGCCGCACAGCACCATCGTGGCCGCCCGCAGCGCCTTCTCGTCGGTCACGCGCAGCCCGCCGACGAAGCGCGGGACCCCGCCCAGTTTCTTCTGGAGCTGGCCAACCTCGCGGCCGCCGCCGTGAACGATCACCGGAATCTCATTGCGCTCAAACAGCCGCTGCACCACCGCCACCAGCCGCGCCAGCCACTGCGGGTCATCGATCTCGTTGCCACCTAGCTTGATCACTCGTACCATTGTCATGCTCCAATCACACGTTCAGCGTCAATGTTGAGGGTGTGATTTTGATTCTAGCGCAGACCAAGCGTTTCGGCGAGACCAAACATCACATTTATATTCTGGATCGCCTGGCCCGCCGCGCCCTTGATCAGATTATCAATTGCTGACGTCACGATGAGCAGGCCCGGCTGTGCCAGCGTCAGCCCAATTGCACAGCGGTTGGTGTGCACAACATACGACAGGGCAGCCGGCGTGCCATCAGGCAGCACCCGCACAAACGGCTCGCCAGCGTACTGCGCGGCGTAGAGATCGCGGATCGTGGCCAGGTTCAGGTCGGGCTGCACCTGAACATACATCGTGCTGAGGATGCCGCGCTGCACTGGCAGCAGATGCGGGGCGAAGATCACCGTCGCCGGTGCGCCAGCCAGCGCCGCCAGCTCCTGCTCCATCTCGCCGACGTGCCGATGGGTGCGCCCGATGTTGTAGGCGCTGAAGTTCTCGCTGGCCTCGACAAAGTGCAGGTTCTGCTTGAGGCCGCGCCCGGCCCCCGAGATGCCTGAGGCGGAGTTGACGATGATCGGGGCGCTGAGCTGGGCGATCCCGGCCTTCAGCAGTGGTGCCAGGCCCAGCAGCACGCTGGTCGGGTAGCAGCCGGGGTTGGCGATGGCGGACGCATCGACCAGCGCGGCCCGATTCAGCTCCGGCAGGCCATACGGCGTGGGCAGCAGCTCCGGGGCCGGGTGGTCGGCGCCGTACCACTGGGCATACGCCGCAGCCGTGTGCAGGCGCAGATCGGCCGACAGATCGACGACGCGCACGCCGGCGGCGCGGGCGGTCCGGGCGGTGCTGGCCGCCACGCCGTGGGGCAGGGCCGTAAACACCACATCGACTGCGCCCCAGTCGGCCTGGCCGGCCGCTAGCAGCGGCATGTCCAGCGGCCCCGGCACAACCGCAGCCAGCCGCTTGCCGGCGCTGGACTCGGAGACCGCCCAGGCCACCTGCGCCGCCGGGTGGCGCTCCAGCCAGCGGGCCAGCTCATATCCGGCGTAGCCGGTGATCCCAAAAATGCCCACACGAATCATGGTGCTGTGCTCCTTACAATGCGGTGTTCCCTGGATGATTCAGGCCGCTAAAAACACGTTCCCCCCGAAACCGTGATGTTGGTTCGGGGGGAAATACGCTCTGCGTATATCTTGCTCGTGCTAGGTTAGACCAGGAAACACAACGCAAGCCCATCGAACCAGATTGGTACGAGGACGACGCAGCCGCAGTGCTGGCGAAAACAAGCTATCAAGCGGGAAATGTTTCATAATGGGCCGAATAATAGGGCCGATACATCCTTTTGTCAAGCTAGCGTTGTGCCGCCACCAGGCCACCGTCCGCCCTGTCCCCCGCTGCTGCGCCAGCGGCGGCACCCCGGGCACCCGCCCAGTCTAAAAAGCCACAGCGCCAGACATGTGTCTGGCGCTGTGGGTGCCTGAGCTTTTCAGGTGAGAATGGTTGAGAAACAAACTGGACAAGTAGGTTGTGCGACGCTAGTGCGACGATTGCAACGATGAGCAGCGATGCGAGTACGATGAGCAAGAATGTTGTGCAACGATGTGCTGTGACGTGAGTGCAACGAGCTGTGATGTTGTGCAAGGATGAGCAGCGATGCGAGTACGATAAGCAAGAATGTTGTGCAACGATGTGCTGTGACGTGAGTGCGACGAGCTGTGATGTTGTGCATCGATGTGCTGTGACGTGAGTGCGACGAGCTGTGATGTTGTACAAGGATGTGTTGTAGCGTGAGTGCGATGCGTTGCAATCTTTGGAACATTGGTTGTTGAATGTGCTGGCTGGTACGTAGTTCAGTTCGATTTCTCTGAATTGATAATAACAGCCCGCGCCAATAGCAACAATAGTGCCATAGTACAATCGTTGATAG
>JACCRK010000236.1 GCA_013813565.1 Herpetosiphonaceae bacterium | reverse complement strand
AGCATGCCCAGATTCGCTATCGCGCCCGCCGCTTCTGGGTCACCGACCTGCGCTCGACCAATGGCACCTTTGTCAACGGCGATCCGGTCCAGGAGCAGCAGCTGCGCTCCGGCGATATTATCTCGCTTGGCGGCCTTGAGCTGCGTTTTGAGGAGGTCTAGCCTGTCAGAAACCCACCGCTTAAGCGGGTGGGCTTGTCCACCCAGTGGGGAAGCCCCGTCTGACCAGCCTTGGTTCGGTTCGCCGAACTCCGTTCGGGGTGAATGTATAGGCACCGTGGGATGCCCCCTCAGTCCCACGCGCTGCGGGTCGTCGTTAAGAGATCGGTGGTGGGTCACCGACGTGCGGCGGCTATCCGAAACCACCCCAGAACATTGGCGAGAGGGACCCTACCGCCTTCGGGCGTGACGCCGCCTACGCGGCATTGGAGTTTTGGATGGTGTTTGTGCTCAGTAGCGACCAGCAGCCGCTCGATCCGTGTCATCCGGCCCGTGCCCGCCAGTTGCTCCGGCGCGGACGGGCGCGGCTGGTCCGGCGCTTTCCCGCGACTATCCAACTGCTCGACCGGACCGCCGCCCAGAGTACCACCCACGGCCTGCGCCTCAAAATCGACCCCGGCTCGCGCACCACCGGCCTGGCCCTCGTGGCCGAGCCGACCGCGCCCGTCGTGTGGGCGGCGGAATTAACGCATCGCAGCGCGGCCATTCGCGACGCCCTCCTGGCCCGTCGCGGACATCGGCGGCAACGGCGGCAGCGCCACACGCGCTATCGCCCGGCCCGCTTTAACAATCGCCGCCGCCCGGCCGGGTGGTTGGCCCCGAGCCTCCGCAGCCGCGTCGATCACATCCTGACCTGGCTGCGCAGGCTGCGGGGCGTCTGTCCGCTGACGGCGATCAGTGTCGAACTGGTCCGCTTTGATACGCAGGCCCTGGTGAACCCCGAGATCACGGGCGTGGAGTACCAGCAGGGCGAGCTGGTGGGCTACGAGGTGCGGGAATACCTGTTGGAAAAATGGCAGCGGACGTGTGCCTATTGTGGGGCGACGGGGGTGCCGTTGCAGGTGGAGCATCTGGTGCCGCGCAGTCGGCGTGGGTCGGATCGGGTCAGCAACTTGACGCTGGCCTGTGAACCGTGTAATCAGCGCAAAGGATCCCAGACAGCGGCGGAATATGGGTTTCCCCAATTGATGGCGCTGGCGCAGCGGCCGTTGCGGGATGCGGCGGCGGTGAACAGCACCCGCTGGGCATTGTACGCGAGTCTCCAGGCGACGGGGCTGCCCGTGGAAGCGGGGACGGGCGGACGGACAAAATACAATCGAACGCGGCTGGGGTGGGTGAAAACGCACTGGCAGGACGCGGCCGCGGTGGGGGCCAGCACGCCAGAACGGCTGCGGATTGTGACGCCGCAGGTGTTGCAGATTACGGCGACGGGGCGGGGACTGCATAGTCGGACGAAGCTGGACAAGTACGGGTTCCCCCGGCTGCGCTTGCCGCGCCAAAAGCGTTTTTTTGGCTACCAGACTGGCGATATGGTGGAGGCCATCGTGACCACAGGCACAAAGCAGGGCCGCTACCACCCAGAGGGTACCCGACGGGTGGCCGTGCGGGCGAGTGGGTCGTTCAACGTGACGACGGCGATGGGAACGGTGCAAGGGCTGCATCATCGGTTCTTCCGGCTGGTCCAGCGGGCCGATGGCTATCGCTACGCCAGCCAGCCCACAAGCCGTCTCCTTGATCCTTTAACGAGTTGAGGATTGGCCTCAACCGCATTCCTCCCACCGCTGAAGCGGGTGGGTCTCCTGCGGAGGTTTTTATGAAGCAGCCAAAAAAACGCTGGATGCCCAGCCTCTGGGCCAGCCGCAAGCCGTTTGGCCTCGGCGAGCAGCGCCCCAACAACTACCTGGAGCTGTGGAAAGCGCTGCGCGACAACGCCGACCAGCTGCCCTACGCCTGGCGCATCCTCAACCAGGGCGTGTGCGACGGCTGTGCGCTGGGCACGACCGGGCTGAAAGACTGGACCCTCGACGGCGTCCACCTGTGCAATATCCGCCTGCGCCTGCTGCGCCTCAACACCATGCCCGCCTTTGACCCGGCGATCCTGGCCGATGTCGCGCCGCTGCGGGCCCAGAAAAGCAGCCAGCTGCGCGAGCTTGGCCGCCTGCCCTACCCGCTGATCCGCCAGCGCGGCGAGGCTGGGTTCCGGCGGATCTCCTGGGACGCCGCGCTCGATCTGGTGGCGGAGCGGATTCAGGCCAGCGCGCCCGACCGGCTGGGCTTTTATCTGACCAGCCGCGGTATGCCCAACGAGTCGTACTACGCCGCCCAGAAGGCGGTCCGGGCGATCGGCACCAACTCAATCGACAACGCCGCCCGTATCTGCCACTCCCCCAGCACCGTGGCGCTCAAAAGCAGCCTCGGGATCGCCGCGACCACCTGCTCGTACCCCGACTGGATCGGCAGCGACCTGATTGTGTTTATCGGCTCCAACGTGGCCAACAACCAGCCAGTCACCACCAAATATCTGTACTACGCCAAGAAGGCCGGGACGCAGGTGGCCGTGATCAACACCTTCCGCGAGCCGGGGATGGAGCGCTACTGGGTGCCGTCGGTGCCCGAGAGCGCCCTGTTCGGCACCAAGATCGCCGACCGCTTTTTCCTGATCAACCAGGGCGGCGATGTCGCCTTCATCAACGGCACGCTCAAGCATATGATCGCCAACGGCTGGCTGGATCTGGCGTTTGTGCAGGCCCACACCAGCGGCTTCCAGGAGCTGGCCGCCGCGCTCGGCCAGCAGGCCTGGGAGGAGCTGGAGGCCCAGGCGGGCGCCTCGCGGGCCGAGATGCTGGCCTTCGCCGAGATGGTTGGCGCGGCCAAGACGGCGGTGTTCGTCTGGAGCATGGGCATCACCCAGCACGAGTTCGGCGAGTCCAACGTGGCCTCGATCGTCAATCTGGCCCTGACCAAGGGCTTTGTTGGCCGCGACGGCTGCGGCGTGATGCCGATTCGCGGCCACTCGGGCGTCCAGGGCGGCGCTGAGATGGGCGCGTATGCCACGGCGTTTCCCGGCGGTGCGCCGGTCAATCCGGCCAACGCCGCGCTGCTGAGCGCCGAGTGGGGCTTTGAGGTTCCGGCGGCGCCCGGCCTAACCGCGCCCGAGATGATCGACCGGGCCGGAACCGGCGAGCTTGATGTGCTGTTCTCGGCCGGCGGCAACTTTCTGGAGGTGCTGCCCGACCCGGATCTAGTCGAGGCGGCGCTTGGGCGCATTCCGCTGCGGGTGCATATGGACATCATCCTTTCCAGCCAGATGCTGGTCGAGCCGGCCGAGACGGTGCTGCTGCTCCCGGCGATGACGCGCTACGAGGTGCCCGGCGGCGTCACCGAGACCAGCACCGAGCGGCGGATTATCTTCAGCCCCGAGATCCCCGGTCCGCGGATTGGTGAGGCTCGCGCCGAGTGGGATGTGCTCCTGGATCTGGCCCGGCGGGTGCGGCCAGAGCTGGCGGCGATCCTCGGCTGCGCATCAACCCCGGCGATTCGCGCCGAGATTGCCGAGGTCGTGCCGATGTACGCCGGGATTGAGAACCTCAAGGCGGCGGGCGACCAGGTGCAGTACGGCGGGCGCCATCTGTGCGCCGACTGGGTGTTTCCGACGCCCGACGGCAAGGCCCACTTCACCCCGGTTCCGCTGGCCCGGCGCAGCGTCCCCGAGGGCATGTTTCAGCTGGCGACGCGGCGGGGCAAGCAGTTCAACAGCATGGTCCACGAGCAGGTTGATGCGATCACCGGGGCCGCCCGCGAGGCCGTGCTGATCAGCCGTGCCGATGCCGAGCGCCTGGGCCTGGGCGCTGGCGACGCGGTGGTTCTCCGCAACGATCAGGGATCGCTGGCCGGCCGCGTGGTGATCGCGCCGATCCAGCCGGGCAACCTCCA
>JACCRK010000201.1 GCA_013813565.1 Herpetosiphonaceae bacterium | reverse complement strand
CGCCGCCAGCACCACCGTCGCCACCGTTGGGGGCTTTCTCTACGGCAGCGAGATTGAGCCACACTGGGTCGATGTGAGCCAGGTTACGCTGCGGCTGCCGCGCCTGCAGCCCCAGTTTGATGGCTATCGGCTGGTCCATATCACCGATCTGCATATGGATGCCACCTGGATGACCCGCGATCGTCTGGCCGGGCTGGTGCGGCTGATCAACGCCCAGCAGCCCGAGCTCGTGGCGATCACCGGCGACTTTATCACCGACAGCCCCGATGTCTACGGCGAGGATCTGCGGGCGGCGCTGGGGCTGCTTGAGGCCCCTGATGGCGTGGTTGGCGTGCTGGGCAACCACGACCACTGGTCGAACGCGGCGATCTCGCGCCAGGTGCTGCGGGCCAGCAACGTGCAGGTGCTCGATGATGCGACGCTCACCCTCAGGCGCTCGAACGATCTGCTGCACCTGGTTGGCCTCGATGATCTGTGGCCGGACCCGTACATGATGAATAATGTGGACATGCTGGCACGACAGCCGGGGCTGGTCGATCTAGCCAGCCGCCTGCCCGCCGACGGGGCCGCGATTCTGCTGGTCCATGAGCCTGACTTCGCCGATATCAGCGCCGAGGTCGGCCGCTTTGACCTACAGCTGTCGGGGCACTCGCACGGCGGCCAGGTGCGTGCGCCGCTCTACGGCAATCTGGTGGCGCCCTATCTGGCCACCAAATACCCCGACCGCCGCTACCAGGTTGGCTCGATGATCCAGTCGACCGGGCGCGGCCTGGGCATGGTCTGGCCGCAGGTGCGCTTCTTCTGCCGACCTGAGATCACGGTCTTCACGCTGACTGGGGCGGCGTGATCGCGGCGGCCGATTCACTCGCCTCATATGCTACAATCGGCAGCGCTGTTTGTTTTGGAGGTTGCTATGAGTGTTACGCAGTCTGAAAAGGCCGATCGTTTCAAATCGCTGCATGCGAGCGCCGGGGCTTTTGTGGTCGCCAACGCCTGGGATCTGCTTTCGGCGCGGCTGCTGGGCGGCATGGGCTTTGCGGCGCTGGCGACATCAAGCGCCGCCGCCGCCGGAACGCTGGGCCGCCGCGATGGCGAGATCTCGCGCGATGAGGCCCTGGACCATGCGCGGGCGATTGTCGCGGCCACCGACCTGCCGGTGTCGGCGGATCTGGAGAACGGCTTTGAGCATAGCCCGGCCGGCGTGGCCGAGACGATCCGGCTGGCGGCCTCGACCGGCCTGGTCGGTGGCTCGATCGAGGACGCCACCGGCGATCCGGATCAGCCGCTGTATCCGTTTGATCTTGCGGTCGAGCGGGTTGCGGCGGCGGTCCAGGCGGCGCGGGCGCTGCCCTTCGCCTTTACGCTGACCGCGCGAACGGAGAACTTTCTCAGCGGCAACCCCGACCTGGAGGATACCATCCGGCGCTTGCAGGCGTTCGAGCGGGCTGGCGCCGATGTGCTGTTCGCCCCCGGCCTGCCCGACCTGGCGGCGGTGCGGGCGGTCTGCGCCGCAGTCACGAAGCCGGTCAACTTTATGGTCGGCATCAAAGGCAAGTCGTGGAGCGTCGCCGAGCTGGAGGCGGCCGGGGTCCGGCGCATCAGCCTGGCCACATCGCTCTACCGCGCCGCGCTGACCGGGCTGCACGAGGCCGCCCGCGAGGTGCGGGAGCAGGGCACCTTCGGCTACGTCGAGCGGCTGATCTGAGGGCGGGTGTTGTGTGCAGGGGTTAGTTAAATACCGATCCACGAAGGTCACGAAGCACACGAAGTTTAAGTTCTGATCCATCCACAGCGTCCCCTCTCCCGCGCTCTGGGAAAGGGGACGCATACTATATGAATTACGAATCCGTATCTTGGGGTGCTTCTTCAGATAGCAGTTTGCGGAATTGAGCCAGGCATGCTTGATAGTCCGCCACTGTGAAGGTCAGGCGCTCCTGCGGCTCGAACCACCGAACGGTATCAAAAACAGCTTCAGGCATTCGAGCTAGGTCAGCCGCCCCCGTTGCATAGCCGAAGCGATGCCAGATGATTGCGTCCTCCGTCGCTTCAACCTCAACCACTATAATCACACACCAGAAATCTTGATCATCCGCACACATCAGCACCGGGGCAACTGTCGTGCCGCTCACAGGCGGATCAATCCGCTGCCAGGTGAGGTTGCGCTCGCCAGGATCTTCGAGCGAGTCAAGGAGGGTCGGGATCAGGCCAAGCAGAAGTTGATGTTGATCGCCGAAGCGGGCGGCCAGGAACTCGTCTAGCGGAATGTCATCGACCAGGATAACCATGTGGGGACCGTTGGCGTAACGGGTTTTGTGTAATCCGCTTCGAATAGTATTCATCTGGATCTCTCCCTCATTAAATATAGCCCCTCGATCAAATCCACGCTGAATCCATCGTCAGGCAGCGCCGCGATCTCGTGCTTGATGGCCTGGGCTGCGGTGCGATAGCTGGGCTGGGCCAGGATCCGCTCGACCGTCGCTTGAATCGACGCGGCGTCGACATTTTCCGGCGCCAGGATCTGCCCGCTGCCCAGGGCCGCGCAGCGGCGCGCGTTGTAGGGCTGGTCGGCGGCAAACGGGATGACGATCTGCGGCACGCCGTAGGTCAGCGCCGCCATCACGCTGTTGTAGCCGCCGTGGGTGATGCTCAGGTCGCAGCGGGACAGCACCTGCGCCTGCGGAATGTATTGCGCCACCGTCACATTGGCACCGCAGTCGCCAAACGCGGCCGGTTCCAGCTGCCGCCCACAGGTCATAACCACATTGTAGGGCTGGTCGCGCAGCCCGGCGATAATCTGCTCGAAGAGCGCCGGAACCTGGTTGTAGACTGTGCCGAGCGAGACATACACCGTCGGGCGCGGCGGCAGCTCCTCCAGCCACTCCGGCGGCGGTAGCTGGTTGGCCACGAACGTGCTCGGGGGCCGGATCGCGTGGGTCGCGCCGGGGATTGCTGGTAGCGGCGCAAACGAGAGCGGACAGTAGTGCAGATACAGATCGCGGTACAGCTGCTGAAATGTCGGGTCGGCGGGCAGATTGAAGGTCGCCCGCAGCTCGCTCCACTGCGCACCGATAACCGCCACCAGCCGCTCGGGCGCGAAGAAAAACCCTAGCCCGGCCGTGACGATCGGCACGCCCAGAGTCTCGGCGGCGATAGTGCTGCCATAGTCCCAGCAGTCGCGCACGATCAGCGCGGGCGGCCACGTGGCGGCCAGGGCGATGATGTCGGCCGCGACCGCGTGGGCGGGCGGGCCGCAGAAAATGCTGGCCATGAAGAAGCGCGGGTGTCTGCGGTACGGCAGCGCGGCAAACTCAGGAAACGTCTGCTCAATCGCCGACTGGTGCCAGTCGACGCCGACCGGGAAGGCCGGAAACCCGGCGGCGGCAACGCTGGCGCAGAACGACGCGCTGGTGGCAAACGCTGGGGCATGTCCACGCTCACGCAGGGCCTGGGCCAGCGGCAGGAGCGGCTGGAAGTGGCCTTCGCCCGGCTGGACAACGATCAGAATATTCATAGACCCTCTCTTCGGCGCGATTGCCAGGCGCAACGGAAAATTTGGGCACTCGCCCTGGCCGATCCCCGATCCCCGATCCCTGACACCCTAGCGCAGCAGCCGCACCCGCTCCAGCGTGACCCGCCCGGCGCCATCGCCAGCGACCACCGGGTCGATCCGCAGCAGGCCGAGGGTGCCGCGCCAGCCGGGCAGCTCGCTGAGCGGCAGGATGTAGGTGTGCATTGCGCCGTCGGGGATAAGCTCCCAGCTGACCGAGCGCTCCTCGGTGGCGGCGGCGGCGGGGGCGATCCAGTAGATCTGGCCGTGCTGGCCGGGCAGCGTCGTGGCCATCGTGACCTCAAGGGCGCTCCAGCTGGCGGTGTTCAGGTCCAGCGGCGGGCTGAGCAGATGCGGGTCGGCGCCGGGGACGAAGCTCCAGCCACCGTCCCAGCGCGTGCCAGAAATAAAATTTGGCTGCCAGCCCAGCGTCCAGTCGCGCCAGATCCAGTCGGGCTCGCCCTGCGCGATGGGGGTCAGCACGTGGTAGAGCGTTTCGCCAACGGTGCGCTGGGTCGGGGTTGCAAAGGGCGCGAAGCACGTCCGCACCGCTGCGCTGTCCAGCCGATAGCGCTCCAGCAGGGCGGGTGGCGGATTCCGCACCGCCTCAGCGATCCAGACGGCGTAGCCCGCCGTGGTGGTGCGGACAATCGCCGCGCGGATAATCGCGCAGCCGGCCTCCCAGTCGCCCACGCCCAGGCTCAGCGCCAGCACATTCGGGCGCTCGAACTCGTAGCGCAGATACAGCTCCTGCAGGCCGTTCGGCACCAGATACAGATCCTCGGTCGCGCCGACCTCGGCCAGCAGCGTGACGATCTGGCGGTCGGCGTCGTTCTCTTGGTTGCCGCGCTGGGCGATGCTGCGGCCATTTTGCACTAGCAGCACCGCCACAATCGCCCAGGCCAGCCCCAGGGCGACCAGGCGCCGACGCCCGGCGTAGCAGGCCAGCGCCAGCACCACGGCCAGGGACAGCGGCAGCAGCGTCGCAATCCAGAACTCGATATTGTCGGCCTCCCACCAGCCGAAAAACAGCGTGTAGACGGCGATCCAGGTCCCGGCCAGGGCCAGCTCGCGCCACCAGCACCGCCGGAGCTGCGGGGCCGCCAGCGCGACGATGGCGAGCAGCACCAGCAGCAGCAGGCCGCCGCCGACCTCCGCCAGGGTGAGGCGCCAGCCCTCGCCGAGCTTGCGCAGCGTCTCGGTGCCAACCGGGCCGCCCCAGAACCCGGTCGCGGCATATTCAAACAGCCAGGTGCGAATCTGTTCCCAGCTGCGGAATCCACTGAGGCCGATCATCACCATGGCATAGCTGCCGCCGACCATGGCCAGGCCAACGGCGAGATAGCCTCCGAGCAGGCGCAGGCGGATTGGCCACGCCGTTGACTCGGGCCAGCGCGCCAGCCACCACCCCAGCAGCACCGGCAGCGCCCACAGCACATTGGTCTGGTGAAACAGGATCGCGCCGCTGTGGGCCAGGCCGAGCCAGAGCCAGCCGCGCCGCCAGAGCGGATCGTCAAGTAGGCGCAGGAGCCGGGCGCTGCCGACGATCAGGAACAGCGCCGCGAGGGTGTAGACCTCGACCTCGACGGCGTAGTACCACCAGGCGTAGGCCGTGGCGAGCAGCCCGCCGCCGAGCAGGGCCAGGTCGGTGCGGCCCGTCCGCCAGCGCAGGGTCATCACCCAGATCGTCACGCCGCTCGCCCCGGCCAGCGCGTTGATCAGCTGGAGCGGCAGCAGCGCCGCGCCCCGGTAGCCGATCAGCTGGGCCAGCTGGTAGGTGGCGGCGCCGAGCGGGCCGTAGAGCAGATGGTGCGGGTGAAAGGTCTCGCGCCAGGGCTTGGTCTGCACGGCGGCGGCATACGAGTAGGCATCAAAGGTATGCACCCCGGTGAGCGTGAGGATGTAGAGGATCAACACGCCAACAAACACCGCCACCGGAACCACCGCCCGCGACTGTAACAAACGGCTCATGGGTCTTCTCAACTAGGGCTTGCGCCTGATCGTCAACAATTAACGGTGTGCGGCACGGAGGGATCCGTGCCACGTGGCTGGTAGTATAGCATTGGTCGGACAAAACCCCGTGGTACAATGCAGCCAGCCTGATCTGCCTGCGCCCCGGCGCAATCCGCAGCCCAGGCACTTCGCTGCTACAAAGGTGAAAACACAATGGATGATTTTCTCCGGCGCGCCGCCGCCGATCTGCATATTGAGGTCGTCGATGCCGGGCCAAACGCCTGGACCCTGACGATCCCCGGCTCGCTGGCGCGGGTCTTTGGCAAAGAGACGATCAACGTCACGACCGACAAACAGATGGCCGCGCTCGACCCCGAGATGCAGCTGCTCTCGCCCAACTCGTCG
>JACCRK010000191.1 GCA_013813565.1 Herpetosiphonaceae bacterium | reverse complement strand
GCGTATAAGCATGATCGTGAAACGCAGCGCGTCTTCTCCTCGCACGGCGCCATTGCCTACGATGATCGCATTCTGCGCTGGACTATGGCTGCGTCGTCCGTCTCGATCTGGACGCTGGATGGGCGGCAGTCCATCCCGTTCGTCGGTGGCCCGCGCCAGCGGGACTTGTTGCACACCCAACGGGGCGAAACTGATCTGGCGCTGGTCAACGGGCAGTGGTATCTGCTGGCGGCCTGCGAGATTGAGGAACCAACGCCGGTGGATGTCGAAGACGCGCTCGGCGTTGATCTCGGCATCGTCAATCTTGCCACCGACAGCGACGGCGAGACACACTCCGGCGCGCAGGTAGAGACGGTGCGTGTCCGCCAACAGCGACGGCGGGATCGCCTGCAAGCCGTGGGAACACGCTCGGCCAAGCGGCGGGGTGCCCTCTGGGCCAAAAAGAATGCTGGGAAGCAACGCCGCTTCCAGGCGAACGTTAACCATTGTATTGCCAAGACATTGGTCACCAAGGCCAAAGGCACTCGGCGCTCGATCGCCCTTGAAAACCTTAAGTGTATCAAGGAACGCGCTGAGCAAACGGTTCGAAAGGCCCAACGAAGTCGGCACGGGAATTGGGGATTCTTGCAACTTCGGACGTTTATTACGTACAAGGCACGGCTGGCAGGGGTGTGTGTTGAGCCGGTCGATCCGCGCAACACGAGTCGTACCTGTTCGCAGCCGTTGTGTGGGTACTGTGATCCACGGAACCGGGTTGATCAAGCGCATTTTCGTTGTCTCCACTGTGGGTCCACCGCCCCTGCCGACTATAACGCCGCGAAGAATATTCGGGGCCCAGAGGGCACCCCGGCTGCCGTCAACCAGCCTATGGTGTCCACCCTTCGGGGTGAGGCGCAAGCCCAGGCGCTTTAGCCCTGGGTATTTGACTGGAAGCAATCCTCCGTCTACGATCAACTATCAACCAGGGCTTTGGCCGGCTCAGCCACCAGAACATTGCGCTGGCTGAGCCAGTCGAGGCCAGATCACTGAAGTTTAGTGTACCAGAAGATATTCGGCGCCGTGCTGGAGGCGAATCAGCCCCTACCAAAATATGCCGGAAAACCGATAAGCTCTCCCTTCTAACCCCCCTCATACGCTCGCCGCCTTTAATCTGCTTTATAATGGACCAGGAGCGGCATAGCGTGCCGCTGATTTAATGCGTAATCCATCGGGGAGATTGCACCCCGGTGCAGAAAGGAATACACCCGATGGCAACTGTTCCATCAGATGAAATGGCCCAGCCGCAGCCCGACCCGCGCCAGAGCATTCCCCCGCAGCGGGTCCAGATCCGCTGCCAGAACTGCCAGGCGCCCTTCGCGGTGCCGGTCTGGACCTACATTGATACGGGGATTATGCCCGAGCTGAAGTCGCTGATGCTCAGCGGCCAGATGAATGTGGCCATGTGCCCGAACTGTGGCGCCGGCGGCATGCTGGCGACCCCGCTGGCCTACCACGACCCGGCCAAGAAGTTCTTCTTCACCCTGTTTCCGCAGGAGCTGAACCTGGGCTCCGCCGAGGAGGAGCGCTTTGTCGGCGAGGCCACCAAGGTCGCCCTGGAGACCCTGCCCAAGGAGGCCCCGCGCGGCTACATCCTGACCCCACGCCGCTTCATCACCATGCAGTCGCTGCTTGAGACCGTCCTGGAGGGCGAGGGCATCTCCAAAGAGGTGATGCAGGCGCAGCGGGCGCGGGTCGAGGTCCTCAGCCAGCTGGCCGAGGCGCTTGAGACCGACCACGCCGCCGGGACCCTCGATACCCAGGAGGGGAAGCTGGCCCAGGCGGTCGAGAAGCACAAGACGGCGCTTGACTATGACTTCTTTCTGACCCTGACCAGCTATATCGATGCCGCGCTGCAGCAGGGCCGCCAGGAGAGCGCCGAGATGCTGGGCCAGCTGCGCGAGCGCGTCATGACGCTGAGCGGCTTCGACCCGATCGCCGCCGGGCTGCAGGAGCCGGAGGTTGACGACGTTGTGGCCGCCCTGCGCGATGCCAGCGATGAGAGCCTCGAAGAGACCATCAGCAACTACCGCCAGGTGATCGACGATGCGGTGTTTGACGCCTGGGCGGCGCAGCTTGCGACGCTCCCCGCGGCCGAGCAGTCCGCCGCCAGCGCCCGCCTGGAACATGTGCGCAGCACCATCGAGCGCATGGACGCCGAGGCCCAGGCCATGTTTGAGGCCGCCACCGAGCTGCTGCGCGAGGTGATGGCGGCCGAGGACCCACGGGCGCTGCTGCGCGAGCGCCACAAGGATATCAGCGAGGCCTTTATGGTGGTGCTCGACGCCAATATTAGCGCCGCCGCACGGGCTGGCCAGAACGAGATCGCCCAGCATCTCTCCACTGTGCGCCAGATGACCGTCGAGGTGATGCAGGAGCTGATGACGCCCCAGGAGCGCCTGATCAACCAGCTGCTCAGCGTCGAATCGCCCGCCGAGGCGACCAAGCTGCTGCGCAAGAATATTGCCCAGGTCAACCCCGAGTTCGTCAAGCAGGTCAACGAGCTGGCCGAGCAGATGGAGCAGGCCGGCCGCAAAGAGGTCGTCGATCGTCTGCGCCAGGTCGCCCGCGAGTCGGCGAGCCTGTTGTTCTGATCTGTAGCTAGTAGCTGGTAGCTAGTAGCTGGTGAGCAGATACCAGTGGCGTCGAGGTAGTATCTCGGCGCCACTGTGCGTTAGAATCTCTACTAGCTACTAGCTACTAGCTGCTAGCTGCCAGCTACTCGTCCTGAGGTTGCAAAGATCGTGAAAGAACGCCTACGTTTGCTGTTGGTCCGACTGATGGCGCTGCTGCTCCGGCCATTTGCCCGCAGAGCGGCGGCGGCCCCGCAGCGCATCCTGGTGATCAAGCCCGACCATCTGGGCGATGTGCTGCTGCTCACGCCGGCGCTGGCGGCCCTGCGCCAGCGGTTTCCCCAGGCCCAGATCACTGTGCTGCTCGGGCCGTGGGCGACCAGGCTGCTGGCCGGCAATCCGGCGGTCGATACGCTGCTGACCTGCCCCTTCCCCGGCTTTGTCCGCGGCGAGCCCGCCCGCCTCGTGCGCCCCTACCTGACGCTGCTGCGCTACGCGGCGCTGCTCCGCGCCGGCCGCTTCGACACCGCGTTGATCGCCCGCGACGACCACTGGTGGGGCGGGCTGCTGGCGCTGGCTGCCGGCTGCGGTCGCCGCGTCGGCTTCGCCCATCCGCTGGTCGCCCCCTCCCTGACCGCCGCGCTGCCCTGGGATCCGCAGATACACGTCACCCAGCAGGCCCTGGATCTGGTGGCGCTGCTTGGCGTGGTGGCGGGCATTGACGATCGGTGCTTGGAACACAGCTTTCCGCCGCAATTCTTTCCGACCGAAGCCGAGCACGCCTGGGCGGCGGACTGGCTGGCGACCAACAGCCCCGACCGGCCGCTGCTGGCGATCCAGCCGGGCAGCGGCGGCGCGGCCAAGCTGTGGCCCGCCGAGCACTGGGCGGCGCTGGCGCGGGGTCTGGCCGAGCGTGGCACGCTGGTGCTGACCGGCGGCCCCGCCGACGCCGCCGACGTGGCCGCGATCAGCGCGCTGCTGGATGATCGGCCGCACCACACGCTGGTTGGCGCGGCCAGCCTGGGCCAGCTGGCGGCGCTGTTTGGTCGCTGCGCGCTGGTGCTAGGCGTCGATAACGGCCCGCTGCACCTGGCCGTAACCCAGGGCGTGCCGACGATCCACCTGTTCGGCCCCGGCGATCACCGGCGCTTTGGGCCGTGGGGTGACCCCGCCCGGCACGCTGTGCTGCGCTCAGGTCTGTGGTGCTCGCCCTGCGGCGTGCTGACCCACTGCCCCCGCGCCACCAGCCCCAGCGAGTGTATGGCCACGCTCTCCGTCGCGCCGGTGCGAGCTCTGGCCCAAGCGATGTTGCAGATTGGTCCACGCGCAAACGTCACCGCTATGGCACCCTAATCTGTGATTTGGCGACCTATCGCCCGCTCGATCTGTTGCCGGATCGGTCGGCGGATACGCTGGCTGCCTGGCTGCAGGCCCATCCACAGATCACCGTGATCAGCCGCGATCACGGTGGTGCCTTTGAGCGAGCAGGCTGCCGTTAGCCGAATTGGTTGCTTATGGGCTGACTTCGGCTCTCATGATGGAGTAAACGGCATGTCCGCCCCGGTCGCCAAGCAGCGTTAACAAAAGGTCATGGCGCTGGGCAACCGATTCGACCAGAGCTTTGAGCGGATGGACAACCACAAACATATAGCTGCCACCAGGAAGAAGCTGGGTCAGCGGCTTGAGGATGAAATCCTCTTCGATGGCCAGATCTCCTATGTGACCAGGCACATTCGAGACAATAAGATCATACTGGCGCGCCGGCAGATCATCAATGCTGATGCTGCCATACACGCGGCCGTTGGCTATACGATTGAGTTCCAGATTATGCTGGGTGTAAGCCACGGCCAGCAGATCCTTGTCGCTCAGCACTACGTCCGCTTCCTGGTAGAGTCGCGCCAGGACAATCCCAATCACCCCATACCCGCAACCGAGATCGAGGATAGTGGTTGGAGTTGGCTCAAGATTGATCATCTGACGAATCAAAAATTGCGTGCCAATATCAATATCATGGGATGAAAAGAGAAGTTCGGCTACGTCAAACTGAAACGGGTGGCGATTAAGGGTGTACTTAATGCGCTTTTTGAAGTAGACATCAGCAGTCCACCCCTCCATGGCACTTTCCTCCGAATTTAAGTCGAGTGATGGTTTTAGTGTTGATGTGTGCGCCAAAAGGCGCCGTTCCAGCCTGCCGCTCTCGTTGGCAAACTGAAACGCCTATCATATCTGCAAGAGCACTTTTGTCAAGAATCAAGTAGTTGCCAAAAACCTCATTTCGCTTGGAACGTTTGCCCCAAGCGAGACTGGTGAGATCGCTGTGCTCAAGCGCTGGTGTAGCTCATGGTATACTGCCGGAATCAATGTTCATGCCGGTGGTTGACACGCCACTACAAAGTCGGCAAGCATTTTGATGCCGCGCAATTTTGCAGGGCGAGGGAGTGTTTTTACAGTTTGATGAGTCTATTTGAGATGATATTGGTACACCCAAGGATCTGCTCCCGCTGTCAGGCTGTTTAGTTCCATGTGGGAAGGAAGCGCATCATGAGCCGCCACGACGATCCTTATTTCAAACGCCGTCTCACATACCATGTAGCTGGTTATCGATTGCAGTTCGATACGGCGGCACTGCTCTCATCAGCCCACGAGATCGATCCCGGAATCGATATGCTTCTGAAAACCCTTGTCCCGATGCTCAGCCAACCGCCCCAGACGGTGTTGGACCTCGGGTGCAACTACGGCAATCTAGGACTGGCTCTGGCGAAGCTATTTCCTACCGCTCAAGTGACGCTTATGGATAAAGATCTCTTGGCGCTCCGCTATACTCGCCTCAATTGCGTGCTTAATGGGATTGAGAATGTTACGGTTGTAGGCGGGATTGGCGTGCGTGCGGCGCCAGTCGGAGGCTTCGATTTGGTGGTTACCGATCTGCCGACGAAGATTGGTGACAAGGCTATTGAGCAGGATTTTGTACTGGGGCCGCTGACACTCCTGCGCCCAGGAGGTATGTACTGGCTGGTTTCTGATAGCCAGATAAATCGCCTGCTCCCCGGACTGGCTCGCAAGCACCACCTTAAACTAACCGAAGTGGTGAAGCGGCACGGCAAAACGATCTTCACCTTGCAGAAACGCGATCTATAGGTTGGCTGAGCGCCAACCATCTGCGGTGGGCACAGCTCAGCTCGCGGTCTTCGGGCGCTACAAAAAGAATAAACCAGACCAACCGCTGCGCAATTATTCCAGGAATGGAACATTGCCCTGTTCGATCGCTCAGTCGGTCAACAATTCACTCGTTAATCCTGGATACTACGATGCCACGAACCAAACGCCTTTTCGACCTCGCCGCCGCCGCCGCCGCCCTGGCTGTGCTCAGCCCGCTGCTGCTGCTGATCGCGCTGCTGCTCAAGCTGACCTCGCGCGGGCCGGTGCTGTATGTCCGCGAGCGGGTTGGGCGGGCCGGCCAGCTGTTTCCTTTCTTTAAGTTTCGCACGATGGTGGTCGATGCCGAGCGCCAGGGCCTGGGGATCGAGGTGGCCCACAACGACGAGCGGATCAGCTGGATCGGCCGGTTCCTGCGGCGCTGGAGCCTGGATGAGCTGCCACAGCTGCTGAATGTGCTGCGCGGTGAGATGAGTCTGATCGGCCCGCGACCCAGCCTGCCCAGCCAGGTGGCCCGCTACACCCCCGAGCAGCGTCGGCGGCTGTTGGTGCGCCCTGGCATCACCGGCTGGGCCCAGGTCAACGGGCGCAACGATATCACCTGGGAGCAGCGGATCGCCCTGGACTGCTGGTACATCGAGCACTGGAGCTGGCGGCTGGACTGGCGGATTCTGCGCCGCACCATCCAGGCCGTCGTCCACCCCGCTGGGATCTATGGCCAGGCTGGGGTCGCCCGCGACCTCGGCCCCGGTGATCCGCAGTGAGGCCGATGGTGATTATTGGCACCGGCGGCCACGCCCGCGAGGTGGCCGAGATCGTCCTGTCCCTGCACGCCAGCGGTCGTGGCGGGCCGCTGCTCGGGTTGCTGACCGACGCCGCCGAGCAACACGGCATTCCGGTACTGGGCATTCCGGTGCTTGGCCCGCCCGCATGGGTCAACGACCACCCCGAGGTGGGCGTGGTGATCGCGATCGGCGCTAACCGCACCCGCCAGCGCATCGCCGCCGGACTGGCGCCAGGCTGGTGTGCAGTCGCCGTGGTCTCGCCCCACGCCGTGGTCTCGCCCCACGCCACGATCGGCCCCGGCGCGATGGTGTTTCCCAACGCCGTGCTCGGCCCGCTGGCCCAGATTGGCGCACATGCCATTGTGAACGTCGGCACCAGCGTCAGCCACGACAGCGTGGTCGGCGCGTGGGCCAACCTCAACCCCGGCGTGCGGGTGGCCGGCAACGTCAGCATCGGCGCAGGAGCCAGCATCGGCATGGCCGCCGCGATCATCCAGGGTCGCACGATTGGCGCGTGGACGATAGTCGGCGCCGGCGCGGTGGTCGTGCACGATCTGCCGGCCAATGTCACCGCCGTCGGCGTGCCCGCCAGGGTGCGCTGAAGCAAACGCGATCATCCACAGGCTCAGCCTGCGGATGATCGGCGGTTTTCGGATTAAGGTTAGGGATTAGACGCTACCTCGAGCCACGAGCTACTGGCTACCAGCTACTATGCCCCTAATGCTCCGCCCGATACTGGCGATACAGCTCCATCGCGTGCAGAATCCGCTCCTTGGCGGCGGCGGCGTTCTCCCAGCCCATCGCCTGGGTCCGCACGCCCTCCAGGTCCTTGTACACGCTGAAGAAGTGGGTCACCTCTTTGAGATAGTGGGCCGGGACATCGGTGTAGTCGTGGTAGTCGGCGAAGAATGGGTCGGCGTTAAGCACCGCCAGGATCTTGTCGTCCATCTCGCCCTTGTCGAGCATGCGGAACATGCCAATTGGCCGCACCTCGACGATACAGCCGGGGAACGTCGGGCTGTTGGTCATCACCAAAATATCCAGCGGGTCGCCGTCGTCGTAGTAGGTCTGCGGGATCAGGCCGTAATCGCCGGGATAGTGGACGGCCGAGTACAGCACCCGATCGAGTTTGATCGCGCCCGTCTCTTTGTGCAGCTCGTACTTATTGCGCGAGCCACGTGGAATCTCCACCACCGCGTGGATGATGTCGGGGACCGCCGGGCCAATCGCTACGTCGTGCCATAAGTTCATCAAAACCCCCTAACTTAAGCGTGTCTGCACTCTTTGTAGATGGTTTTGCCACGTTCGTCAAGCGGCCGCTCCCACTGTCAATAATCTAGCAAATTCGTGCTACTTTCGGCCCCAGGAACGAGATAAACGACCCTGAACCGGGGTATAATACAGCGATGCAGAAGACGCCACCACCGCGATGATGGGTGCTGTTCCGTGGAGGAATGATGACAGAGTTTAAGCTACACGCGCCGTATACGCCGATGGGCGATCAGCCGCAGGCGATCGAGAAACTGGTCGCCGGCATCGAGCAGGGCTACAAGCATCAGACCCTGCTGGGGGCCACGGGAACTGGTAAAAGCACAAGTTACGACTGTCCTGTCTTCATTATCAAGCAGGATGGCGCCCGTTCAACCGCGCACGTCGAGCCAATCGGCCCGCTGGTTGATAGCTTGATTGAGCGGTACGCGACCGAACTGCGCTATGACAGCGATACCGTTATCCTTGATAGTGCTGCCACAGGCAACCACTACGTTACCCAGTCGTTCAACCCCGCCACCGGCAAGGTTGATCTCTATCCCATCCAATCCTTCACCCGCCACGCCACACCCGCAGCGATGTATCACCTCAAGACAACCTGCGGGCGCTCGGTGACGCTGACAGGGGACCATAACCTGTGGGTGCTGCGCGACGGCCGCCTGCAGCTGATCGAGACCGCCGCTGCCCGCCCCTCTGACCGTCTTCCGCTGCCGCTAACACTGTTGGGCGCGGGCGAGCTGAGCGAGCTGGAGCTGCTGCCACGAGTCACCGGCAAAAAGATGTTTGTCGATGCCTCGGAGGCTGTTCTTGCGTATGTGCACGAACAGGGATCAAAAGCGTTTGTTCAAGCAATCAATGCCCAAGGTATTTCTGGAAACGACAAAATTTCTTCTATCCGCCACGCTACACGCGGTGCTGGAATCGCTGTCGCTATTCTCCCCGATGTGCTCCTGCACACCAATAATTTCGGCAAATGCCAGTTGCCGTCGTTCTGGCCCCAGCTCGCCAACGCCGACCTGGGCTTGCTGCTCCAGAGCTATTTCGATGGCGATGGTCGTATCGAGCGCGGCAGCGGCATCATCATGACGGCTCTGGATCAGCACCTCGCCTCGGATCTGTGCTACGCGCTGCTGCGCTTCGGCATCTGGGGCCGCATCAGTCAGTCGGCGCAAGCCGGCCTGAATAGCCATCACGAGGTGACGATCTCCGGCCAGGGCGACCTGCGCCGTTTCACCGAACAGATTGGCTTCTCGCTCAACTACAAACAGCAGGCGCTGGCCGACTGCATCATCCATACCGCTGAATCGCCAGCCGATACTGTCGCGCTGGACGGTGCTCAGCTGCGCTGGGCGGCGATCGAGTCGGTGGATCTGGTTGAGTATAATCACCCGCACGTCTATGACTTCTGTGTTCCTGGCGCCGAAACGTTTTTGGCCGGCAGCGGCGGGCTGTTTGTTCATAACACCTATGTCGCCGCGCAGATTGTCGAGAAGCTCCAGCGGCCGACCCTGGTGATGGCCCACAACAAAACCCTGGCGGCCCAGCTGTACTCCGAGTTCAAAGAGTTCTTTCCCAACAACGCCGTCGGCTACTTCGTCTCCTACTACGACGCCTTCACCCCCGAGGCCTACGTGCCCTCGAAAGACCTGTACATCGAAAAAGAGGCCCAGATCAACGAAGAGATCGACCGGCTGCGCCACGAGGCCACCCAGGCCCTCTTTACCCGCCGCGATGTGCTGATCGTCGCCTCGGTCTCGGCAATCTACGGCCTTGGCTCGCCGACCGACTACGGCCAGGTCGCGCTGGCGCTGCGGGTCGGCGAGGTGCGCAATCGCGATAAGGTGCTGCGGACGCTGATCGACCTGCAGTTCGAGCGCAACGATATCGATTTCCACCGTGGCACCTTCCGCGTCCGCGGCGACACGCTGGAGATCTTCCCGGCCAACGCCGAGACCGCCTACCGCGTCGAGATGTGGGGCGACGAGATCGAGCGCATGGTCGAGGTCGACCCGCTGACCGGCGAGATTCTGGCCACCAAAAACACCATCGATATCTTCCCGGCCAAGCACTTTGTCACCACCAGCGAAAAGATGGGTGCGGCGATCAGCGATATCGAGCAGGAGCTGGTGGTGCAGCTGGCGCATCTGGAGGGCGAGGGCAAGATCCTCGAGGCCGCCCGGCTCAAGCAGCGCACGATGTACGACCTGGAGATTATGCAGGAGCTGGGCTACTGCTCCGGCATCGAGAACTACAGCCGCCACATGGATCGGCGCGCCGAGGGCCAGACGCCCTGGACGCTGCTCGACTACTTCCCCGACGACTTCCTGCTGTTCGTCGACGAGTCGCACATCTCGATGCCGCAGATTCGCGGCATGTTCAACGGCGACCGCTCGCGGAAGCAGACCCTGGTTGATTTCGGCTTCCGCCTGCCGTCGGCGCTGGATAACCGCCCGCTGATGTTCGACGAGTTTGAGCGCCACGTCCACCAGGCGATCTACGTCTCGGCCACACCCGGCCCCTACGAGCACCAGCACTCCGAGCAGGTAGTCCAGCAGATCATCCGCCCGACCGGCCTGATCGACCCGGTCGTGCATGTGCGGCCAACCCGTGGCCAGATCGACGACCTGCTTGGCGAGATCAAGCGCCGGGTTGATACAGGGTCGCGGGCGATCGTCACCACGCTGACCAAGCGCATGTCCGAGGATCTGACCGACTACCTGAAAGAGATGGGGGTGCGCACCGAGTATCTCCACTCCGACGTGGACACGCTGGATCGCGTCGATATCCTGCGCGATCTGCGGCTGGGCGTGTTCGATGTGGTGGTCGGCATCAACCTGCTGCGCGAGGGCCTGGACCTGCCCGAGGTCTCGCTGGTTGCCATCCTCGACGCCGACAAATCGGGCTTCCTGCGCTCGGAGTCGGCGCTGATCCAGACGATAGGCCGCGCCGCCCGCCACATCGAGGGCACCGTGATCATGTACGGCGACCGGATCACGCCGGCGATGCAGTACGCCATCGACGAAACTAAGCGGCGCCGGGCGATCCAAGAGGCCTACAATCAGCTGCACGGCATCGAGCCGACCGGCATCGTCAAAGGCATCCGCGATATCAACGAGCGGCTGCGCAAGGTCGCCGACGAGAAGGCCGCCTACAACGCCAGGGGGCAGGATACCAGCGAGCTGAGCAAAGATGCGCTGTTCAAGCTGATCGCCGACGCCGAGAAGCAGATGAAGCAGGCCGCCAAGAACCTGGAGTTTGAGAAAGCCGCCCTGCTCCGCGACCAGGTCACCGAGCTGCGCCAGACCCTGGCCCTGATGGATGATGTCTCGGTGATCGAGAGCCTCAACCAGCGCCCGCGCCGCACATCCGAGGCCAGGCCAGCCTACGGCGACAAGAAAAAGGTCAAGGGCCGACCGCGCGGCAAAATCTAGGGTGGGCGGGGCTTTGGGAGAACGCATAAATCCTGATTTCGTCCCGCCAATTGTTTGACACCCCTCTGTCAATCCGCTACCATGGCGAGACGAAAAGCTAAGGAGCGACGAAAACCTGAATGTCCGATCAAATAGTACTGAGTGAGCGTGAGCTTGAGGTGTTGCGGCTGGTTGCGGCGGGTGCCAGCAACAACGAGATCGCCCAGGAACTCATCATCAGCCCCAATACCGTCAAGGTTCATATCCGCAATATCTATAGCAAGCTTGGCGTGCTATCCCGCACCGAGGCCTCGATGGAGGCGCTGCGGCGTGGAATGATCAGTATGCCTGGTGCCGCCAATGGCGCCAGCCTGCCGGTTGGAGACCGGTTGGATCGGGAGGCTGCACCCCAGCCTGACGACCTGGCACTCCCGATAGCGCCACCAGAGCCGGACTACACCCCGGCCAGCGCGGCAACGGCTCTAGAGCTGGGCCCACTCGCTCAACCAGAGGCTGAGCGAGCGCCGATCATGACGCCGCCGAGCGCCCCGGCCCCAGAGGCCATGATCGCCCAGGTGGCGCCGCTGCCGAGTGCTGTGCTGCCAGCCGTGGAGCGCCCATCGATCACCCATATCGCCATTCCCCGCCACATCGCGCTCTTGCTCGTGTCTTTGCTGGTGGTGATTGTGATTGCAATTGGCGTGATCGGCTGGGTTGTGGCCAACAGCGTCCCCCCAACCACCATTCCAGCCGCCAGCCTCACCAGCATTCCACGGGTTGAAAATGCCTGGAAGCCGCTGCCCGCTCTGCCGCAGCCGATCGAAGATGCTGCAGGGGTGTATTTTGACCAGGCCATTTATGTGGTGGGCGGGACAGGGCCAGCCGGGATCAGCGCTACGACGCGGCGGCTTGATTTGGACTCGGGGCAGTGGCAAACCCGCGCCGCCAAGCCCAATCCGGCAGCGGGAGTGTCAGGCGCAACGCTTGGCGGACAGATCTATGTTCCTGGCGGCTTTGATAGCAATGGCGCGCCGGTAGCAACCCTCGACATCTACAATATTGCCGCCGACAGCTGGAGCGCCGGGCCAGCCATGCCGGCGCCCCGTGCCGACTATGCCCTGGCCCAGATCGAGGGCAAGCTATATGTGTTTGGTGGCAATGACGGGACGGGCCCCGTCAGCACAACCCTGATCTACGACCCTGGAACCATGCAGTGGAGCAGCGGCGAGGCGCTCCCCTTGCCGCTCAGCGACGCCGCGATCGCCCAGGATCTGGCTGGCGGCGAGGTTTTTGTTCTTGGTGGCACGACCAGCAACAACGTCGCCAGCCTGGCAGCCCTGCACTATGGGGGTCAGTCCTGGGAGCGCATGGTGGATCTGCCTGAGCCACGGGTTGGCGGCGCCGCTGTATTCATCACCGATCGGCTATATCTGATTGGTGGCAGCGAGACCGACCGGCCGGTGCTAGAGCTGCAGAATAACGTTTGGAGCGAGGCCGATCTGACCACCGGCTATCCGCTGACGGGCCAGATCGTCGTCTCCAAACAGCGCACGATCTACGCGCTTGGTGGGCGCAACACCACCACCACCTTAGCTGAGGTGCGGGCCTGGACGCCGATCGTGGAAATTTTTATTCCACAGGTGCAGAAGTAACGCTGGTTGATAGCGAGCCTAAAACCAGGAGCGGTCAGCAGAAATAAGATTCTGCTGACCGTTCCTGGTTTAATTGGGTGGGATGCTAGATCGTAGTTGCGTCCAGCGGCACAATGACCCGCACGGTCGTGCCCGCCCCTGGCGCTGAGTTCATCTCGGCGCTGCCGCCGATCATCCTGGCCCGCTCATCGATATTCAGCAGGCCAAACGAGCCGCGCTGATTATAGTTCTTGCGCACCGCCGGTAGATCGAAGCCCTTGCCATCGTCCTGGACGGTGGCCATCAGATCGTCGCCCTGTCTGGTCAGCCGAATCCAGATATGCTTGGCCTGGGCGTGCTTCAGGGCATTGTTGGTCGCCTCCTGGATAATGTTGAACACGGTGCTTTCGCGCTTGGCATCGAGGCGCACATCGCCGGCTGAATCCTCCAGCTCAACCGCCGTCGGACCATCCTTGAAGCGTCCGATGTACTCACGCAGGGTCGTGATAAGCCCCTGGCTATCGAGCGCCAGCGGCCGTAGCTCAAACAGCAGCGTGCGAATATCGTAGGTGGTGCGGCGGGCCAGCTCGCCCATCTTGGTGAGCTCCTGCTGCACCCTGGCGGGATCGCGCTCCAGCAGCCGCTTGACGAACTCGATGTTCATGGTGATCGCGGCGACCGACTGGGCCGGGCCGTCGTGCAGGTCACGGGCCAGCTGCTGGCGCACCTCTTCCTCTTTGCTGATCAGCTTGGTGCGCTCATCGCGCAGCTCACCGACAAGCTGGGTGTTGAGCATCGCGATAATCGCGTAGTTCGCCAGCGCGGCGACCATGCCCATCTCCTCCTCGGTGAATGGTGTTGCCCGCTCGCTGCCGACCACCAGAATGCCATAGTTCCGCCGCCCGGCGCTAAGCGGCACGCAGCAGACGCTGGTGCAGCGGCGCAGCGCCGTCAGACTGCTCAGGGCCGGGGACGCCGCCACATTGACGACGATGCGGGGCGTGCCGGCGCCCAACGTCTGCCCTAGCACGCCGGTGGGCTCGATCTGAACCCGCCGATTGCGATCTTCTTCATCAACCCCCTGGCCGGCGGCGACATATAGCTCATCGGGCTCGCCGGTCGGCAGCAAGACCATGCTGGCCGAGCCATTCACCATGCGGCGTGACTCATTGACGGTCGAGTCAAGCACCGTCTGGAAGTTCATGGTGGTGCTGAGATTGAACGCAACTTCGTAGAGCGCCCGCATGCGGTCGCGGTAGGCCTCGGCGGTGTTGGTGGCCGTATCGACATCGCGCCGCGCCGCAACAACGTGCTCGCGGTTGACCTCGCCTGACTGGCCGGTGAGCGTGCTGACCAGCCACGACACGATGATCAGGATGCAGGCGTATAAGATCAGCTCCAGCAGCGCCGACTCGCTCAGCGCTGCTTTATCTTTGGCAAACGTCAGCGCGCCAAACAGCCCGGCGGCCAGCGATCCGCTGACCAGGGCCATCATCGGCGAGCGATGGGTTGCCGCCCAGACCGTTGGCAGCAGAAAGAGGGCAAAAAATAAACTTAGGGGAATCGTGCTGGAGAGCGCCAGTCCCGCTAGGAAGACCAGATCGGCCAGGAAAACCCAGGCCAACACCCGGCGCACGCTGGGGACATAGACCGCCAGCCCAATGGCAACGCTAAAGATCGCGTAGATCCACCAGATCAAGGCGAACCGTGAGGCTGTCGGCGGCATAATGGTCTGGCTATCCAGTCGCACAGCCAGCGCTAAGGCCAGGCTAAGGATTACAGCCCGGATAAAGCTAAAAAATCGATCGCCTGCTCTTAAGACATGCTGGCTAGATTTTTGGATAGATTGCTGGGCTTCGACGGCCATAGCCACCTCATTAACTCTATGCTTAGGCGAAATCTGGCAGAGGGTCATTCTCGTGGGCGGTCCGCTGGAGCTGCTCTTTCAACACCTTCCGGGCATAGAAGAGGCGCGACTTAACGGTCCCTTCAGGGCATTCCAGAATCTCCGCGATCTCTGTCAGTGAGTAATCGTGGAAGTAGTGCAGCACCAGCACTGCCCGATGCGCTGGCGACAGGCGCTCTAGGGTCTGTCGCACGACGGCCTGCATCTCGTGCTGCTCGGCCACGTAGTCCGGGGCGGAGCGCGGGCTGGCCCACAGGCGCTCGGCAAAATGATGAAATGACTCGGCCCACTGGCGGCGGCGTTTCTTCAAGCGGCTATAGCACAGGTTCACCGTCACCCGATACAGCCACGGTGCCAGCGGCGAGGATCCATCGAGCTTCCCCGCATAGCGGTACAGCCGGTAGAAGCAGTCCTGTAGCACTTCTTCAGCGATATGCTGGTCGCGGGTGATGCCGAGCGCTGTCTGATAGAGCTGTTGGCGATAGCGATCAAACAACGTCTGTAATGCAGTCATATCCTCACGACAAATTGCCGCAAGCAGATCTGCATCGGTTTTTTCGGTTTTCTGTTCGCCAGCAGAAATCATTGTGGCAGCTTTCTATGTGTTTGGGTTTAGTTCGATTGGATTTTGTGGAGATAGAGTGCAAGCATTATACCACACTGGATTTTTCATCTATTAACGAATTATTTAGCTCTTGTCGTTGGCGATTATGAGGCTATGCTGCTCAATCCAGACCTGGGCGGCGGCGGCATCGGCGGCGCCAATTGCGAGCTGGGTGGTAAAGCGATCGGCCTCGGCAACCGCAACCTGGAGATGATAGCCATTGCGCTGCAAGAGCAGTGCCGTGGCCGCCAGCGCGATCCGCTTGTTGCCATCCCAGAACGGGTGATTGCGCACCAGGCCAGTGAGCAGCATGCCGGCCTTGGCGCAGAGGGTTGGGAAAATTTCTTCGCCAAACAGCGATTGCTGGGGGCTGGCCAGGGCCGACAGGAGCTGATGAAAGCGCAGCACATCAAACGAGTCGCCGTAGTGGGCCGCCAGCGTGTCGCGAATGTGGAGTACATCCTCAACAGTCAGGTACTGGATCTCCGGTGGCTCAGCCATTCGTGGCCTCGCAGCGGGCTGCGACCCAGGCCGCCTGCTCCACCCGTGTGGTGCTGCGGGCGGCGGCGCTCAGCACCCAGTCGTACAGCGCATCATCGTCAGCGGCGGCAAAGCGCAGGCCGTTGCGCGCCAGAAACTCGATCATAGCCAGCAGCGCGGTTCGTTTGTTGCCATCGCTGAAGCAGTGCCCATTGACCAGGGCATCGAACAGGGCGGCGGCCTTGGCCGGCAGGTCGGGATAGAGATCCTCGCCAAACATGGACTGCTGGGGCACCGCCAGCGCGGTCGCCAGCCGCTCAAAGCCCTGCTCGGTAATCCCCTGAATGCCGCCAATGTGCCGAATAATAATGGTCTGCAGCAGCAGGACCTCCGGCAGCCCTAGAAAGTGTAGCGTTGTGTCCACGGTGTTCCTTGTAGCTAGCAGCTAGCAGCTAGCTGAGTCGGTAGGGATTTAGGCGGCTTTATCGCATTGCAAAGCCATAATTCAGATTTTGCGGCCAAACCTAAAGAACCAATCGACCTGCCAGCTACCAGCTATTAGCTACTTAAATTCAGGCTTTGTGACCAAACCTAAAGAACCAATCGATGGACTAGCTGCTAGCTACCAGCTACTAGCTACTCTTAAAGCAGCCGCCGCAGCGTCTCTTCGTACTGGGCCATGGTTTTGCGCACTCGTGGCACCAGCTGCGGGTCGACATCGGGCAGCGCCTGAAGCGAGACATAGCCATCGGCATCGAGCTCAATCGCCACCAGCAGGGTGGTCTGTTCGGTTTCGCGCAGCCAGGCCAGGAGCTCGGCTGGGACGCGGGCGGGGTGGAGGGTTAGTTGCTGCATTGGTGCACACTCACATCAAAAACAAAACTCAGGATCCGCCTAGCTCGTGACGATAAGGCTGTCGGCGGGCACGGGCCTGGGGATGCGCAGGAAGTTGCTCAGCAGCGCCTTGCCGTGCTCGGTCATGATCGACTCGGGGTGAAACTGCACCCCTTCAACCGGCAGCGTGCGGTGGCGCAGCCCCATGATCAGCCCGTCGTCGCTCCAGGCGGTGGCCTCAAGCACGCTTGGCAGGCTCTCGGCCTCCACAATCAGCGAGTGGTAGCGCGTGGCGGTAAAGGGCGATGGCAGGCCAGCAAAAATCCCCTCGCCATGGTGGGTGATCGGTGATGTCTTGCCGTGGCGAAGCTGCGGGGCGCGGATCACCCGCCCGCCGAAGGCGGCGCCAATCGACTGATGGCCCAGGCACACGCCCAGAATTGGGTACTCGACACACAGCTCGCGGATGATCGGCACGCTGATCCCGGCCTCGACCGGCGTACACGGCCCCGGCGAGATCACAATCCGCTCGATCTCCAGATCGCGCACATCATCAACCTCGATCTCGTCGTTGCGCTTGACGATGACGTGGGCGCCCAGCTCGGCCAGGTACTGATATAGGTTGTAGGTGAACGAGTCATAGTTATCCAGCAACAGCACATTCATTATTTTTTGTTCCTTATTGCAAGCGAATTGCCCCGTCCGCTGATCACTAGCTGCTGACTGCTAGCTGCGCCCTGCTACCGCTCACTCGCCAGCATTCTGCACCACCAGCACCGGGATCGGGCTATCCACCAACAGCTCGGTGCTCAGATCCTCCAGCAGCACCCGATCGAGCGGCGTGCGGGCGTGGTGCGCCCCGATGACCAGCAGATCATAGCCGCCAACCTGGAGCTCTTCCTTGATCTGTT
>JACCRK010000190.1 GCA_013813565.1 Herpetosiphonaceae bacterium | reverse complement strand
CCGCCAAGACCGGCGTGGCACGCCCGCAGGACAAAGCGTTCTCCAACTACTGGGGTCCATTCGGCGATGTCTTCACCAAAGCCATCGAAGGTGGCGATGATGCGAAGACCACCATTGCCGAAGCCTGTGCCGCGATGGACGCTGCCAATAAATAGCTAGCCGGCGTGCTGGGAAGTGCTCAATCGAGCGCTTCCCGGCACGTTTTTTGAACCGATTTGTGCTTGACAAAATATTTAATGCGGTTCATCATGATTGTAATTCCCCATCGGCGACAGCACTACTTCCTGCTAGCTAACCCAACGTTAGTGATGAGCAACCTCACATCTCTCTAGGACGCGAAGGAGCTTGCGATGGCATCCGTAGATCGCACGATTAAACGCCCAGGGCAAATCGACGAGGTTTCGTTCTGGGATCGCACCAAACGAGCCCGCTCGGCCTATTTGTACCTGCTTCCCGCCATCATCATCATGTCGATCATTACGTTTACCCCGATTCTTTACCAGTTCTACATGTCGTTCACTGATTTTGGGGCGCGCAGCCTTAATCCCTCGCCAACCAATAAAGCCTATTTAGAGCCCGAGTGGATTGGTCTGGAAAATTATCGCAAGATTGTTACGAATGAAGTTGGGGCAAAACTACCGAACTTTAATTTTTTTCGTACCCTGGGCTTTAACTTGTGGTGGACCTTCTCAAATGTGATTTTTCACGTTTCCATCGGGGTTGTGGTTGCAGTTATCCTCAATATCGAAGGCTTGAGGTTTAAGCGGCTGTATCGTGCGATCTATATTTTACCCATGGTTCTGCCACAGCTCGTGATTGCAACCGTGTGGAAAAATATGTTTGATGGTGAGTATGGTGCGATCAATCAGGCGCTGAAATTAGGCGGTGGGTTGTTTGGAATTGCGCCTGAAACGTTCAATATTCGCTGGCTCCAGCAGATCCCCGACCCGATCCCCGGTGTTCCGCTCCCGCTTTCATACTTTGCGATGCTGATAACAAATATCTGGCTTGGCTGGCCATTTATGACCCTGGTCGCCACTGGAGCGCTCCAGAGTATTCCCAAAGAGCTGTACGAAGCGGCCGAAATTGATGGCGCGACCCCGCTGCAGCAGTTCTGGAAGATCACCCTGCCGCTGCTGCGCCCGGCCATGGTGCCGGCGACGATTTTGGGTATTATTACAACCTTCAATCTGTTTCACATAATCTACTTCATCAGCGAAGGTGGCCCGCTCGGCCGAACCGAGATTCTGGTCACGCAGGCCTACAAGCTGATCAACGGCAATCAGCTGTATGGCTTAGGTGCGGCATTTAGCGTGTTTATGTTTGTCATTCTCGGCTTGTTGTCGGCAGCTACGGCCAGAGTTTCGCGTGTTGCGGAGGCATACGATGACTAATCCTTCCATTCCAAAACCAGCCACTGCGCGCAAAGGACTTTTTGCCAGTGGTCGTGGCTCGGGCCGTCAGCTAACCATAGGACAGCAGCTATTGCTGCAGCTGATGTGTCTCTTGATCGCGGTGACGGTGCTGTTTCCGATTGTCTGGATTGTCAGTATGTCGTTGGATGGCCGCAATATCTCCCGGCCAACCTCGCTGGAGTTGATTCCACCAGAGCCTTCGATCAACGCCTATCGTGAGGTTATTCGCAACCCCACGGCTAACCCAGTGACCTTCTGGGAGCTGGCTGGAAACAGCTTTTCGCTGGCCGCCGGAGTCTCGTTTTTCTCGGTGATGGTTGGTGTGACCGCTGCCTACGCCTTCTCGCGATTTAATTTCACCGGACGGAAAATCCTGTTCCTCAGCGTTGGCTTTATCTTGCTGATGCCTGGGATTGCCACCCTGGCCCCACTGTTCGCCATGCTCTCACGGGTGTCATTTGGTTTTGAGGTGCTGCGGATTCTCTACTATATTTTTGGCGGAGTTCTGGCGGTCGGCGGTGCGTATATGCTCTACTCACGCTTCCGTGATGACGAGATTACGGCCAACGGGATGATTATCGCGCTGGTGTGTCTTGGCATTGGTCTGCTGTTCATCTATACCGGGGCGACCGCCACCACAACCAGGAACTTCAAGCTGCGCGACTCGCTTTATGGGGTCGGCTTCGCGATGATCTCCGGCGCGCTGCCGTTTGCAATCTGGAATCTGAAGGGCTACCTGGACACGATCCCCAAAGAGCTGGAGGAGGCGGCGATTATTGACGGCGCCTCGCCCAACCAGATTTTCTTCCGCATTATTCTGCCTCTGGCGACGCCAGCGCTGGCTGTCACCGCCTTCCTGGGCTTTATGTCTGGCTGGACGGAGTTCGCGCTCTCCTGGCAGTTCCTGACCCAGCCCAAGGATTTTACCCTGGCGATGTCGCTCTGGAACATGACCGGCCAGTACGCCGGGAGCGTGCCGTGGTCGAAGTTCGCAGCAATGTCATTGATGATATCGTTCCCGGTCTCAGTGGTGTATCTGTTGCTGCAGAAATACATTATTGGCGGCCTGACCCTCGGCGGAGTCAAAGGCTAGAGGTCACACTAGAACGCGGCCGTTAAGCAAATCGCTCAACGGCCGCGTCGTAGTTTTAGATTGCGGTATAGATGGAGGTTTCGTGCTCTGAATGAAGCTAATCCCTAATCCCTAACCCCTCACAGCACTAGGAAACTATGGTGCTGGTGGCTGCGCCGGTGATCCAGCGGGCGGCCTGGAGCGTATTGTGCAGCAGCATCATATTGGTGACCGGCCCGGTGCCGCCGGGGACCGGGGTGATGGCGCTGGCAACCGCGCTGGCGCTCTCCCAGTCAACATCGCCGACCACGGTGCCGCCAGCGTCAACCACATTGATGCCGAAATCGATCACGACCGCGCCGGGCTTAAGCATGGCGCCGGTGATCAGGCCCGCTTTGCCAACTGCCGCCACCACAATATCGCCGCGCCGAATGTGCTCGGCCAGGTCGGGCGTGCGCGAGTGACAGATGGTGACCGTCGCATTGCGAGCCAGCAGCAGCTGCGCCATCGGCTTGCCAACCACGCCCGACCGCCCAACGATCACCGCGTGCTGGCCGGCCGGATCGATGCTGTAGCGATCCAGCAGCGCCATGCCGCCAGCCGGAGTGTTTGGAATATGGGCCGGCAAGCCCTGGGCCAGCCGCCCGGCGTTCAACGGGTGCAGGCCATCGACATCTTTGTTCGGGTCAAGCGCCTCAATCGCGCCGGCGGCCGCCAGATGCTTTGGCAGCGGCAGCTGCACCAGCACCCCGTGGACCGCTGAGTCGGCGCAGGCCGTGCGGATAGCCTGCTCAAGCTCGCTCTGCGTGGTCTCGGTGGGCAGGAGCTGATGCTCAAACCTGAATCCCACCCCCTCGCAGGTGCGCCGAATCGAGCGCACATACCAGTCCGACGCATCATCACCACTAACCTGAACGACGACCAGACATGGCGCGGCGCCATAGGTGCCGATCCACTCAGCGCCCTCCGCCGTGAACTGGGCCTTAAGCTCTTTGGCTAAGACCCGACCATCGAGTAACACCGGAGCCATATTTCCTCCAAAAAAATAGAAGTATGAGCTGTTTTCTCATACTTCCTGAGCGCATGCTTTACGAGTTTGGTCAAGCCAGCTGCCCATTGACCAGCGCCATGATAGCTTCAGTATCGGCGCTTAGAGACTGGGTGATCGCGCTGACCTGAGCGCGAGTCTGTAGGACATAGCGGGTATCTTGCAGTGAGTGGAGATTGATCTCGACATTCAGCAGGGCGCTGCGAACCGCTGCCTGGGCCAGTAAGACCGCCACACCGACATCGCTGATAGCGGCGGAGTTACCTTTTTCGGCCGCCGGACGGCAGAGCGGGATGATGCTTGCGGCGGCGCGGGCGGTCTGGAGCGGGACATCGGTGGCCACGACGGTGGCCTGCTCGATCGCGTCTCGGCGAATCGCCACATCGGCGCTGGTCTCACGGGGCAGCTTGTAGGCGGCGCTCAGGCGCCGGAACGCGTCGACATCGGCCTCGGCCAGCTCCTGAAGCTCATGGCGCAGCGCCTCGGCCCGATCCATCAGCCCGTGCATCTCTGCCTCAACCTCGGCATACTTTTTCTTGCCAATGGTCAGGGAACAAACCATGGAGATTAATCCCGCCGCCATGGCACCTGAGACTGCCGCAACACTACCGCCGCCAGGAACCGGCTCTTTGGTTGCCAGCTGATCGAGAAAGTCGTTGATTGTGGTATTAAGTAGGGCCATTGTAGCCTCCTATTATCTGACTCATGGCTGATTATTACACCACTCGGTGCTTGTATCAAGCAGCTACGAATATCATAGCTTAAGTTGCGCATCGTGGCGCTAGAGCGGCGACCATAGAGCCATATAAAGTAATGTTCCCAAACACAGATAGGTGCCATATGACAGATAGGGCTCAAGCTGCCGCCCCATCTGGCGCTGGGCGAGAATAACCATCGAGGCGATTCCGGCCATCAGTACACCATAGAAGAGCGCTGGCCCCAGATGACCTAGTCCAAGTGCGGCCCCAATGAAGATCGCTAGATAAATATCACCCAACCCAAACGGCACCCCTGGGCCAGGAAACATGAGCCGTGCGAGCATAAAGAAAAAGATAAATACCACGCCTGCAATAACTGCACCAAGCAGCGCGTTTTTCAGGCCAATCCCGACAAACGGCGCGGCGGTCAGCACAGCAATGGTCGCAACGAGCAGCACCAGCACATCGATCAGCCGCACTTTCCAGTCCACTGCGCCGGTGACGACCAGCACCGCCGCCACGGCGAACCAGTACAGCGCCCGGAGTGTCAGGCCATAGTGGCGGTAGATGGCGACCGCCATCAACGCCATCAGTGCGGCGACGACCACACCAATCCAGGCCGGTCCGCCAAGCAAAGGGTGGCGGGCAGGCGGGAGCGGGTTGGCCCCGCGCGGGTGGGTGGCGAGCCGGGTGATGACTGGGTTGAGTAAAAAGCCGACGATAAGTCCACCAACCGCCAGCGCCAGCGCGATCATCACGTTCATAGAAGCCCTTCCGGCTATGCCTGAATTGCGGTGCGGGCGGCGCTCCGCATCTGTTCAAGCGGTGCCTCGCGCTTGAACCAGAGTGTAAAGGCCAGCCCGGCCTGGCGCACCAGCATCTCCAGGCCGTCGCTGCTGCGGGCCCCACAGG
>JACCRK010000189.1 GCA_013813565.1 Herpetosiphonaceae bacterium | reverse complement strand
ATGCGCCAGGCGAGGATGTTGCCCGCCTCACATTTTTTGGGCTCTACGCGCTGCAACACCGTGGTCAGGAAAGTGCCGGGATCGCCGTCTCCGATGGCCGGACGATCAATACCCACAAAGAGATGGGCCTGGTGGCGCAGATTTTCGATGAGCGCTCCCTCAGCCATCTCAAGGGCCATATCGGCATTGGCCACACCCGCTACTCCACCACCGGCTCGTCGGCGGTGATCAACGCTCAGCCTTTTACGATGCATACGCTGCTTGGCCCGCTGGCCCTGGGCCATAACGGCAACCTCACCAATGCGGTGGCCCTGCGCCGCCAGCTGCTGGAGAAAGGTGTCGGCCTGATGACCTCGTCGGACAGCGAGGTGGCCACGATGCTGCTGGCCGGCCTCGATGGCGAAACCTGGTCGGAGCGGATCGCCGGCTTTACCTCCTGCGTTGAGGGTGCCTACTGTCTGACGGTGCTTACCCGCGATGTCCTGTTCGCCGTGCGCGACCCCTGGGGCCTGCGCCCGCTGTGCCTTGGCAAGCTCGGCGAGACCGGCTGGGTCGTGGCCTCCGAGTCCTGCGCCCTCGACACGATCGGCGCCGAGTTCGTCCGCGAGATCGCCCCCGGCGAGGTGCTGCAGATCGACCGCGATGGCCCACGGACGATCGCCCTCCACCCGGCGCCCAAGCTGGCCCTGTGTCTGTTTGAGTATATCTATTTCGCCCGTCCCGACAGCGAGCTCCAGGGTCAGCTGATCCATCAGGTGCGCATGGAGCTGGGCCGCGAGCTGGCCCGCGAGGCGCCCGCCGTGGCCGACCTGGTCATCGGTGTCCCCGACTCGGCCACGCCCGCCGCCATCGGCTACGCCCAGGAGTCCGGCATCCCCTATGGCGAGGGGCTGATCAAGAACCGCTATATTGGCCGCACTTTCATCCAGCCCGACCAGCGCCTGCGCCAGCAGGGCGTCGCCCTGAAGCTCAACCCGCTGCGCGATATGCTGGCCGGCAAGCGGGTGGTCCTGATCGACGACTCGATTGTGCGCGGCAACACCAGCGGCCCGATCATCAAGCTGCTGCGCAAGGCCGGCGCCACCGAAGTGCATATGCGAGTCTCGTCGCCGCCCATCCGCCACCCCTGCTTTATGGGCGTCGATATGGCCTCGCAGCCCGACCTGATCGCGTTCAATAAAACCAGCGATGAGATCTGCGCCCAGATCGGGGCCGACTCGCTGTCCTATCTCTCGATGGACGGCCTGCTCCGCGCCACCGGCCGCGACCCGAACGGTTTTTGCGGGGCCTGCTTCAGCGGCGAGTATCCGTTCCCGGTGATCGACTCAGGCAAAGAGGTGTTCGAGCTAACCAGCGTCTAGTTGGAACGTAGCAATCCACAAAGCGCAGAGATGAGCCATCAATCGATCTTCTCTGCGTTTTGTGGATATTTTTTTTGATCCACGAAGGGCACGAAAAGCACGAAGATTGATTTTGATGTGGGATAATGGGCAAAATAGACAGATATGGCAGATCGATACATTTAATCAATTAATCAATATTGATATGTTTGTGGCCCTTCGTGCCCCTTCGTGGCCTTCGTGGATCATTACCGTAGCTTCTTCGTGGATCATGCATCTCTTTTGAGAAAGGATTGTACTGATGACTGACCGTGGTTTGCACGACCAGATTGTTGCCCGGACCGAGGAGTATATTCTGCCTCTGTACAAGCGCACGCCGCTGGCCCTGGTTGGCGGCTCGGGGGTCTGGCTTGACGATGCCGATGGCCAGCGCTACCTCGACGGGCTGGCCGGGATTGCCGTCAACGCTTTGGGCTACGGCGACAGCGATGTGGTCGCCGCGATCCAACAGGCCGCCGGCGGGCTGCTGCACACCTCGAATCTGTACTACACCGCGCCCGCCGCCCAGCTCGCCGAACGCTTGATCGGGCTCACGCCGTGGGCCAGCAAGGTGTTTTTCAGCAACTCCGGCACCGAGGCGATCGAGGCCGCGCTGAAGTTTGCCCGTCGCTACGCCCACAATCGCGCACCCGGCGCCAAAATCGGCCTGGTCTCGTGCACCGACTCGTTCCACGGTCGCACGATGGGCGCGCTGTCGGTCACCTCGCGCGAGATCTACCGCACGCCGTTTAATCCGCTGATCCCCGGCGTGGCGTTTTTGGCGCTCAATAGCAACGCCGCCGCGATTGCCGAGGTAGTCACCCCAGCGACGGCGGCGGTGATTCTGGAGCCGATTCAGGGCGAGGGCGGCGTGCGCCCGGCCACCAGCGCGTTTTTGCAGGCCCTGCGCGCCCGCTGCGACGAGGTCGATGCGCTGCTGATTTTCGATGAGATCCAGTGTGGCCTGGGGCGCACCGGCGCGGTCTGGGCGCATACCGCCAGCGGCGTGGCCCCGGACCTGATGGCGCTGGCCAAGCCGCTTGGCGGCGGGCTGCCGATTGGCGCGGTGCTGCTGAATGCCAAGGCCGCCGCCGCCCTGAGCTACGGCGACCACGGCTCGACGTTCGGCGGCAATCCGCTGGTCTGCGCGGTGGCAAACGTGGTGCTGGATAAGCTCACCGCTCCGGCGCTGCTGGCCCATGTCGCCAGCGTCGGCGCCGAGCTGGGCGCGGGCCTGCGCGACCTCGGCGAGCGCTTCGATGCGATCAGCGCGGTCCGTGGCCGTGGCCTGATGTGGGGCGTTGAGTTCCGCGATATCCCGGCGGCCACGGTCGTCGAGGCGGCCCAGCGCGCCGGCCTGCTGCTGGCCGGCGCCGGACCCGACACCGTCCGCATCGTGCCGCCGCTGATTATCTCGGCGGCCGAGGCTGGCGAGCTGGTGGCGCGGCTGGGCCGGGCGGTCGAGAGCGTGGTCGACTCAGGTGCCGCGCCCGCCTGATTAGGGCCGAACCCCACGCCGAATGCGGCCACAAATAGTCGTTCGGGCAGGCACAGGGGTCTGCCCGGTTTGCTTTAAGCGATCGTTACTCCACATCACGGGAATGAAATAGGAGATCGAGACCTTGCAGGATTTGCTGGACGCGGCCTCGGGAAAGCGTGCCAATATATTCGCCTAGCTCTTGTTTATCGACGGTGAAAACCTGCGATATATTCACCACGCTCTGTTTTGACAGATTGCCTTCACCAATCTCCAGCAGCACATTGCCTGGTGCGTTCGCTCGGCGTAAGGTCGAAGTAAGCGCACAGACGACGGTTGTATTGATTCGGCTTTTATTAAAAATATTATTCTGAATCACAACGTGCGGATGTTTATATCCCGGCCCGGAGCCAGCTGGCTCATCAAACTCGATCCAGAAAATATCGCCCTGGTTGATCACCATTCGCCCTCCACACTGCGCCGATGGTGATTTTTACGCGCAGGCGAGCGTGGCCCCATTGGTTCGACATCATAGGCCTGATTAATCTCGCGGAGCAGGTGTTGGTTGTGCTGGCGCTCGACAAACGCCTCCAGCGCCAGCGCTACCAATTGGCTGCGCGAAAGCTGCATCTCGCGGGCTAGCTCCTCGACTTGGCTGAAGAGTGATTCTTGCAATGAAATAGCGGTTTTAACGGTTGCCATTTAGTCACCTCACTTGTTATACCAAAAGTATAAATACTATTTATACTTGTGTCAATCCTCCACCATCGCCTCGTTCGGCAGGTCTCCGCTCCCCGTCCCCGCGATCCACCCCGCCTCGTCCTTTCGAATGATCCGCCTCTCATCTCGGCTTAATCCTGCAACATTTGGCAAATCGGCTGCGTTGAACTGACAGTGTAGTTTAACCAACTGTGAAAGGAAACCCAGATGCAGCCAATTATTAGCGCCAACGCTGTCCATAAAACCTATAAGACCGGCAAGATCGAGGTTCACGCGCTGCGTGGGCTGGACCTGAGCATTACCGCCGGCGAGATGGTCGCCGTGATGGGGCCGTCGGGCTGTGGCAAAACCACGCTGCTCAACTGTCTGTCGGGCCTGGACGAGTTCGACACTGGCGAGATTTTGATCGAGGGCACGACTCTGAAGAAGATGAGCGACAATGTGCGCACCGAGTATCGTGCCAAGCGGATGGGCTTTGTCTTTCAGTTCTACAACCTGCTGCCGGTGCTCTCGGCGGTGGAGAATGTCGAGCTGCCGCTGCTGGTCAGCGGCGTGAAGCCCAAAGATGCCCGCAAGCGCGCCCTGGAGGTTGTCGAGCAGGTCGGCCTGGGCCGCTGGGCGGCCCACCGCCCGGCCGAGCTTTCCGGCGGCCAGCGCCAGCGGGTCACGATCGCCCGCGCCCTGGTCAACAATCCGGCGATCGTCTGGGCCGACGAGCCGACCGGCGACCTCGACTCCGAGACCGCCGATGAGGTGCTTTCACTGATGCGTCAGCTCAACAAAACCCAGGGCCAGACCTTTGTGCTGGTCACCCACGACCGGCGAATTGGCGACCTGTGCGACCGGATTATTCGTATGCGCGACGGCCAGGTCACCGATACCGGCCACGCCACCAGCGTTGATGTTGAGCCTGCCTTGGCCTACGCCAACTAATTAGGAGCCAGCTTCGATGAACTCGTCACAAATTGTTCCATTAATTATTGGTATTCTCATCGGTCTGCCGATCCTGGTTTTGCTGGTCAGCGGCATCGGGCTCTTTTTACTCTCGGTCTTCGTCCCGCGCCATCGCATGATGCTGAAGCTCGGCCTGCGCAATATCGCCCGGCGCCGCACCCAGTCGCTGCTGATCATCACTGGCCTGACGCTCAGCACGACGATTATCACCAGCGCCCTTGGCATTGGCGATACGATGACCGCTTCGATTCGCAACAGCGCCACCAGCAGCATCGGCACCATCGACCAGATGGTTAGCGCGGCGCCCGGTGGCGGCGGCGGCTTGGGTGCCTTTGGCTTCGGTGGCGCGACCCAGGCGGCTCCAACCATCAGCGCCGAGCGCTACGCTCGCCTGCGCGAGCAGTTCAAAGATGTCACGCTGATCGACGGTATCACCGCCGCGCTCTCGCAGGATGCGGCGTTTGTGAACACGCGCAGCGGCCAGGGCGAGCCTAGCGGGGCGCTGTTCGCCCTCGGCGCCGAGTTCGATCCGCAGTTTGCCGGCCTCAAGACCAGCGCTGGCGCCGCCGCGCCAATCGCCGATCTCGGACCCGGCGAGATCTATCTCAACGCCAAAGGTGCCGAGATGCTGCTGGCCCAGGTTGGTGATACGCTGCAGGTCTACGCCGGCCCGCAGCCGCTCGATCTGACCGTGCGGGCGATTATCAGCAATGATGGCCTGCTGCGCCCCGATGCGCCAGTTGCGGTGCTGCCTCTCGCCGAGGGCCAGCGCCTGCTCGGCCAGCCCGACACAATCACCTCGGTGCTGATCTCCAACCAGGGCGCGACGCTGGATAGCACCACCAATAGCGCCGCTGTCACCGAAAAGCTCCGCGTCATGCTGATCGATGAGTCGACGCTCGCCGAGCTGCTGACCGTGTTGCGCACCCCCGAAGTGTCCGCCGCGATCGCCAGCGCCGCCAAGACGATTGAGTTTGATGGGCTCAAAACGTCGGTGCAAAACCTCCAGACTGAGCTGGCCGCGACCGGCACCAGCGATGCTCTGCGCTCGCTGGCGGCCGATGCCACGGTCGGCGCCTGGCTGCTCGGCCTCGATCTGCCGATGCCAACCACGCTGTCCATGGCCACCAGCCTGAGCAACCTGAGCGAGCTGTATGTCAATCCGCTCAAGGCCGATGCGGTGGCGCAGGCCGAGCAGGGCGGCCAGCAGTTCTCCCAGATTTTCCTGGTCTTCAGCACGTTTTCCATCCTGGCCGGCGTGCTGCTGGTCTTCCTGATCTTTGTAATGTTGGCCGCCGAGCGTAAAAGCGAGATGGGCATGGCCCGCGCGGTTGGCATGAAACGCCGCCACCTGATCCAGATGTTCGTCACCGAAGGTGCGATCTACGACCTGCTGGCCGCGCTGCTGGGCCTGGGGCTGGGCGTGGCGATCTCCTACCTGATGATTGGGGTGATCGCTGGGGCCTTTAGTTCGTTTGGCGCTGGCGATAGCTTCAAGATGGTCTTTACCATCCGCCCGCAGTCGCTGGTGCTGGCCTATGTTGTCGGGGTGGTGCTGACCTTTCTGGTGGTGACATTCTCCTCGTGGCGGGTCAGCCGGCTCAACATCGTGGCGGCTATCCGCGACCTCCCCGAGGATCTGCAGGGCAAGATCGGGATCTGGCGCCGGATCTGGCGCTGGAGCCGTGGCCCGCTGCTGCTGGCCCTGGGCGTGGCCCTGATGGGATCGGGCTATGCTAGCGAAAGCCAGGTTGTGGTTGGGATTGGCGTCTCGCTCGGCATCATCGGCGCCGGCCTGACCCTCGGCACGCTGCTAAGCATCACCCCCCTGCGCGCGGCGCTACGTGACCGCATTGTCTACACCCTGATTGGCGTGGCGCTGCTGGTGCTGTGGCTGCTGCCATTCGCCACCCGCAATACCTGGCTGGGCATCCAGGGCTACGAGCAAAGCGAGTTCGTCTTCTTCTGGGCCGGCCTGATGATGATCTCGGGCGCGATCTGGGTGATTGTCTACAATGCCGACCTGCTGCTCGGTGGGCTGAATCGGCTGTTCGGCCGCTTTGGCAACGTGGCGCCGATCCTCAAAACGGCGACCGCCTATCCCCTGGCCGCCCGCTTCCGCACCGGCATGGCCCTGGCGATGTTCGCCCTGGTGATGTTTACGATCATTGCGATGGTGGTGATTGTGCAGGTCAACGACCAGTTCTTTGCCCGTCGTGATGAGCTGACCGGCGGCTTTGACCTGCAGGCCAGCGTGCTGCAGACCAGCACGTTCGGCGACCTCAAGGCGGCGCTGGCGAACCAGACCGCGGTCGACCCGGCCGATCTGGCCTCCGTGGCCAGTCTGGCCTATCAGCCGATGGAGATTCGCCAGGTCAACGCCAAGAATCAGGTCTGGCAGCCCGACACCCTGCTGGGCTTCGATCCGGCGTTTGTCGATCAGGCCCGCCAGCATTATGCGCTGACGTTTCGCGCCCCAGGCTACGCCGATGATGCGGCGGTCTGGCAGGCGCTGCGTGAGCGCGATGATGTGATTGTGGTCACCCGCTCACAGGTTGGGCGGACGCAGGCCAGCGCCGCCGAAGGGGGCAATCGACGCTTTGTGCTGCAGGGCTTCACCCTTGAAGATGCCAGCATGCCGGCCATCCAGGTCGAGCTGCGCGATCCGGCCAGCGGCACTAGCCGCACCCTCCAGGTGATCGGCGTGCTGGAGGATTCCTGGTACGGCGGCGTCCAGGGTAATCTGAGCCTGATCGGCGCCCTGAGTGGCGCTCCAGCCACGCCGTCAACCTTTGTCATTAAGCTGCGCGCTGGCGCCAACGAGCCGGCGATCGCCGCCGCGCTGGAGAAAACCTTTCTGACCAGCGGGATGAACGTCGTCTCGTTTGATGAGCAGATCGATGCGATTCAGGCGGGTAGCAGCGCGCTCAACAACCTGCTGATCGGCTTTGTCGCGCTGGGCCTGGTCGTCGGCATCGCCGCGCTGGGCGTGATCACCAGCCGCTCGGTGGTCGAGCGCCGCCAGCAGATCGGCATGCTGCGGGCGATTGGCTACAAGCAGCGTATGGTCTGGATGTCGTTCGTGCTTGAGTCGAGCTTTATCTCGCTGCTGGGGATTCTCATCGGCACGGTCTTTGGCCTGGTGCTGGCCTGGCTCTTCATCAACGATTTTGCCAAGGATCAGCCCGGATTTTCTTTCCAGCCGCCCTGGCTGACGATCCTGGCGATTGTCACCGTGGCCTATCTCTGCTCGCTGGTGACTACGATCCTGCCCGCCCGCAAGGCCTCGAAGATCTATCCCGCCGAGGCCCTGCGCTACGAGTAGTCTCCGCCGCCAGCAGGGCAATGGCGGCCAATCATTAAAACCGCCATCCCAGATTTCTGCCCAAGAAATCTGGGATGGCGGTTTTAATGTGTGTCACCAGCGGATGAGGGTGGCGCGCCACCGCTAGCGCTGGAGTGGCGTGGTCGGCCGCGGGGCTAGGGCGTGGCCCGATGATACATAATCGCCTTGCGGCCTGAGTCGACACCTTCAAAGGTTGTCGCATAGACGCCAATCTGATAGGTTTCGTCGAGAGTAAATCGTACGTTCTGCCCGACATCGCCTAATTGGGTCGCCCGCACCTGAAAGGGTGCCCCATCGACGCTGTTATCAGGGTATGTCCCATATACTGAGACGATTTCCAGGGGATTGAAGCCCGACGCGCTAAACGTAACGACGGTTCCACGCGGACCACTCAGCGGATCCGCCTCTCCGTTGATGGATGGCGGAAGCAGGCTTTCGTCGATGCCCGTTGGTGCACCAGGAAGAATGCGAAACGGGATAGTCACACGCTGGCCACTCTGGACTCCCTCTAGCGTGAGGACATAGTCACCGGGCAAGCTGAACGCGGCCAGGGCCGCCTTGAGATGATACTGTCCCTCTGGTGTTGCGCTGGCATCGCCGGCAATCACTGCTGGAACAAACACGCCACCGTCAGGCCCCGAGACATAGATGCCCACCGGCTCCGCCACGCGAAAGCCTGCGCCGACCGTCGTGAATGCATCGCCAGCCTGCATACAGACCGGGGTTATCTCGGCACCAGTGGGTGGTGCCGCAATGCCCTGACAAGGATCTTCCCCTGCGGGCGGAGCTGGTGGTGGACCGCTTCCACCACGCACTTCTGTGCCCAGCAGTCCCAATAGCACTTTGAACTGATCGGGGTTGCCAGGGTGCCACTCGAAACGCGCCCGCTCAAACCATTGAGTCAACACTGTATCGCCGTTGGCGTTGGTCTCGGTCTTCGGCTCGGTCAGCGGCAGCCCAAACAGCTGCAACGACTGGCTGTATTTGTCCAGACCCGCAATCTTCAGACCGTGGCTTTCCCAGTAGGCTTTGAAGCCCAGCCCAGCCTGGATGTTGCAGACGTTGTGGCCGGTCTGGTCAAACCACAGACAACCGTCTTTGGCCCCGGCCTCACGTGGCTCAGATGCTGGATCGCGGCCAAGCTGACCCAGACGCTCTTTGCCGAGCAGTCCCAGCAGCACGCAGTAGGGCGTGCCCGCGTTCTCCGGGTGATCTTCCAGCCGGGTGCGCTCGACCCACTGCGTGTTGTAGGTCTGGCCGGTGTCGGCGTTGACCTCACTGGCTGGTGCTGTGATCGGATAGCCAAACACGGGCAGCCCACCATTGCTCTCCCAGTAGTCAGAGAACGGATCGCTCAGACAGTACGAGGTTTTCTCGGACGGAAAACACACTTCATGCGCGGCGACGAGCTGTGGACGAACAAAGAGGGATATGATCACCAGTACAACCAGTGCGCCTCCAAAACGATGAGACATAGGACCTCCCTTCAACCATCAAGTGGTAATCTTTCGAGTATGGCACGAGCAGTGACAATCGTCAAACGTTCGCCAACCACACCCAGGGCATGGGCAACGTCCATTGGCACGGCTGGATTCTGACCTCACCCCCGGCGCCCAGAGGGCACCCGCTCCATCGCGATGGAGAGGCGGGTGCCCTGTGGGCGCCGCGCAGCGGACGGGGTGAGGTGTGCGCATGGCAGGCAGCCCCGAACGACGTTGCCCATGCCCTGCAACCACACCCTGCCGTGATGCAGAGCCGCCGATTCCAAAGGATCGCCGCAACTACAGCAACCCGTTGGACTGCAACCACTCTGTCGCGGACGCGTAACAACCTGTGGCAGAGTCTGCTGATGCTTTGCCACGGACGCAGCCATCATGCTGCGAAAAGACGCGGTCGTGCTGATACATCCGCCCGAGCGGTTATACTTTGTCCCTAATCGTTCCAACAATACATTATTAGTGTCCCGAGAGAAAGGACCCCCATCCAAATGAAACATCTTTTTGGCCGACGACAGCGGATTGGACTTATGGTCGCCCTTCTGGCTCTGGTATTCACCGTAGTCACGGCCCAGGGCGGCGGACTTGCCAATACACCCTGGCCGATGTACCAGCACGACCCTGGCCATAGCGGACGCAGCGATTTCACGGGTATAAACACCCCCGCCCTGATGTGGAAACGGGAACTGTCCTATCAATGGGGCGGGAGCGGCAGTGGCATGAGCATCGGTCCCGATGGAACAGTCTACACTGTGACTGAAGGCAACCTGTTCGCCCTGACCTACCCCGATGCCCAGGTCAAATGGATGATTGATAAAGCCTATAGCTATAGCGTTCCAGCAGTGAGCGCCAGCAACCTGCTCTACTGGGGCTTCGATGATACGTTTGCTGTGATTTCATCCACCGGCCAGATCACCGGCGGCTTGAGCGGGCTCACCGGGGCCTATGGCTTCGGATCGTCGCCAGTGATCGCCCCGGATGGCACGGTGTATGTGGCCAAAGGAGCCCTGTGGTCGTGGACAGCCAGCGGTGAGATAAACTGGTACCATAATTTTGGTGGCATGGTGGGCGAGTACACCTCGCCGGCGCTTGGACCGGATGGCACCATTTATATGACTGCCTTCGCCAGTGGCGGCGAGCTATTTGCCTTTGACTCCGACGGCAATGTGAAGTGGTCAGAGTATTTCAGTGCAAACAGCTCACCAACTG
>JACCRK010000187.1 GCA_013813565.1 Herpetosiphonaceae bacterium | reverse complement strand
GGCATGCTGATCAAGGGCGGTAAATATATTGAGGCGCTGGCCCAGGCGGATGTGGTGTTGGTCGATAAGACCGGCACGCTGACCGTTGGTCGCCCGGCAGTGACGGCAATCATCCCGCTTGGTGGGATGTCGGACGTGGAGATTCTGGCCCTGGCCGCCGCGGCCGAGCGCGATTCGGAACACCCGCTGGCCGCCGCCATCCGCCAGGCCGCGCAGGATCGCGAGCTGCACCTCCAGGTGCCGGAGTCTTTTATGGCTGTCCCCGGTCACGGTATCCGCGCCCAGATCGGCACCGACACGATTGTGGTCGGCAACCAGCGGATGGTGGGAAAGGATGCTGTTCATCCGGAGAGCGACCGGCTGGAAGCCGCCGGCAACACGGTGGTCGCGGTGGCCCTCAATGGCGCAGTGGTTGGGTTGATCGCGCTGGCGGATACGGTGCGGCCGGAGATCGCCGACGCGTTCGCGGCGCTACGGGCGCAGGGGATTGACACAATCGAGATGCTGACCGGCGACAATGAGCCGGTCGCGGCGGCCCTGGCCAGGCAGCTGGGGATCGGGTACCGGGCCAACCTGTTGCCGGAGGATAAGATTGCCGTAGTTCGCACGTATCAGGCTGACGGCCATCGTGTGGTGATGATAGGCGACGGTGTCAACGATGCGCCGGCGCTGGCGCAGGCCCACGTCGGCATTGCGATGGGCGTCGCGGGGACGGAGGTCGCGCTGGAGGCAGCCCATGTAGCGCTAATGCGTGATGACTGGATGTTGGTGCCGGCGGTGCTGGCGGTGGCAAAACGCACCATGCGGGTTGTGAAGGGCAATATCGCCTTCACCGCGATCTACAACCTAGTCGGCCTGACGCTGGCGGCGCTCGGCGTACTGCCGCCGGTGTTCGCAGCGGCCGCGCAGTCGCTGCCAGACCTGGGCATTATGGCGAACTCAGCCCGGCTCTTGCGTCTGCAGGGTATGCCGCGGGCTGCCGCGCTAACCGCATCGTCAGCGATTGGTGCGAAGCCCCCGGCCGTCGTATGTGCCGACAGCTGCTGTGTGCCGACGACGGTTGATTCGGGGGCAACCATGATTCCGCTTCAGACGATCATTGATCTTGGCTGCAGCGACGGGTGTTGTGCTCCAGCCGACGGATGAGCGATGCATCATGGTTGCCATCCCAGGAACGGCAACCATGATGTGCTTTCGGTCACACCACGTATGCGAGAACAATACGCGAGAATGGGTATTCTCGCGTATTCGGAATACATCTGCTATACTCTCCCCAGCGTGAGTGCCTCCTCCTCACTGCCCCGTAAGCCTCAATTTGAATACGCGAGAATATGTGAATGCGCGATGTTGTTGATTCTGTTCCCACTGCTGGTGTCGTTCAGACCGCTGTCGACCAGTGGCTCGCTGCCCTGGCCGCCGCTGATGCGTCCCCACAGACTATCCGTCGGTATGCGACGGTCGTCCGCGATTTCCTCGCCTGGTATACCGGTGCCTATGGTGCGGCCCTCGCGTTTGACCAGCTGGTGCCAACGGTCGTGATTGCCTATCGCAACCACCTCCAAAAGACCCGGCAGCCGAGCACGGTCAACGTCCACATCAGCGCCCTCCGGGCCTGGGGAACGTGGCTCGCGGAGGCCGGCTATGTTGGGCAGAACCCAACCCAGCGCCTCAAGGTCGTTGGCCGCACCGCGATATCCGGGAAACAAAAAGGCCTCTCTGATCGTGCCCTCAACGGGCTGCTGGCCGAAGCCCAACGGGCCGGCCCACGCGAGTACGCGATCATCATGCTCATGCTCCAAACCGGTATTCGCATCGGCGAGTGTGCGGCACTCTGTTGGGGCGATATCACCATAGGGGAACGGCGCGGCGATGTGCTTGTGCGATCCGGCAAAGGCCGCAAAGCCCGAACGGTTCCGCTGACCCTGTCGGCGCGGCAAGCCGTAGCCACCTATGTGGGGCATGACCAACATTCGTGCGGCCAGCGGCAGAGTAAACATAACGTGATGAAGACGCGATCTGGTTCGCGCCCTCATCACGAATCATGCGTGCTTAGGCGGCCAATGGCATCGCCTTCAAGGGCAAACGCTGCGTGAGGTCGAGCAGAAAGAGGCCATAGGGATTGACATGGTTATAGATGAGGGGCGTCAGTGCCCGCAGATCAGCGGCCGTTAATCGATTGGCCCACTCCGGCTCGCTGAGTATTTCTTGGATCAGCAAGGTGTTGATGTAGACCATACACAACTGGAGCAAATGCAGGCACAACATCGAGACCTCCATATCCCCTGGCTTATTGGTGCTAAATGCACGCCCCTTCCCATAGAAAATGAAATCGTTGGTCCCATTCCAGTTTTCGACCACCTGGAGGCCTTCGTGGATCTCGCGGCGGAGATCTTCCGAATGCAGGTATTGGCAGATAAAGATGGTCTTGATCGCCCGCCCCAGTTCGATCAGCGCCTTGAAGGTTGGATGCTGGAAATTGCGGCGGCTAAATCGCCGCAGAATCGCATCGGTTTCGGCCGTGCGCAGGCGTAAGGCTGTTGCGTACTTGATGATTTGATCGTATTGTCGGCGGATGCGCTCCCAATTGATCGGGCGTTGCAAAATGGGCTGAAGCTTCGAATACGCCGTCCGATTGTCCCGATCAGGACGATAGAGTTTTTGGCGGTGAATGGCCTTGAACCGCGGCATCAGTTTGAAGCCCAAGACATGGCAAAAGCCAAAGGCGATCTCGCTCTGGCCATGGGTGTCCACATAGTTGCGCTCCACGGTCATGGTCGTATTGTGATGCAAGAGTCCTTCCATCATCGCCGCGACTTCTGAGGCAAAGGGGTGCTTCAGTTGGGAATAAATGCAGGCGGCTTTTTTATCGACATGCCAGTAAATTTTGACGCCCGCCGCGCGGTGACGCGGGTGCCAATCGGTCATCAGATTTTGATCCCACGCCCCAAAGAGTTTGGAGTCCGATGCGCAGGCGGTGCTCCCTTCGCCCCAAATCTGGGGCAGCCGCGTCTCAAAAAGGGCATTGACCACCTTCCCAATGCTATTCCGGAGATGATCGCGCACAATAAAGCGCCGTCGCACATAGGCGAGGTCTTTGTGCTGTTCGTCTGGCGTCCCTGCACAGACGCGTTTCAGGCCCGTGTTGGTGCCCAAGCCATAGAAACAGAGCAGGAGACGGCGTTGAAGGGTCGTGCGATCTAAATGTTCGCGGGCCGTGCTGGTGTGAAATTCTGTGGTGATCCCAACGCGTAAATCGGTTTCTTTGAGCATATCCAGCAGGCTGATCACCGACCAGCGATCAAGCAGCGCACCCTTTAAGGCAGCAAGGTGTGGGGGCGCAGGGAGCGGGGTAAATGGCGTCAGATGAATCCACCCGCCGCGTTGGTTCGAGATCCGCACGGCTGCATTTTTGGAGAGTCCACGGTCAAGGGTGGACAGCCACCGCCGCATCTCGGCTTGGATCTGCTGAATAAAGGCATCAGCATCCAGAGGTTGCTTCAACGCCTGGTAGTATTCTTCCCGTCGATCATCGAAATCCTTCGGCAGATCCTCTTCAGGATTGCGGTAGCGGAGCGCACCCTCGACCCAAATTTCCTTACAGCGCAGCTTGTCCCGGAGGGCTTTGAGGGCACAAATTTCATAGGCGATTCGATTCACGCGTCCGTGTTCATTTTTGACCAGCGACATCCAGCCCTCTGGGACAACATCGGTGAGGGGGATCGATTCCTCTTCCGCAAAGTAGGGATAGTCGCCGGCGACATCGGCATATTTTTGCAGGAGCTCAATCGCCTGAATGACTGGGCGGTAGGCCTCATTATTCGAGCGAAAGGTGAGCATCCGCAGGATCGGTGGAACCATGCGGCGATAGTGGCTGGCATAGGAACTCCGGATCGTTTGCTGGACCTGCTCGTCGTAGCTCTCAAGAGCCGCCAGTTCGGCAACGACCGCCTCAAGAACCTGCTTGCCGCCCGCCGCAGGATACACGACCTGCTCAACATCCTCGTGTGGCCGTTCGAGGGATTGCTGGGCAATCTGGCGCAAAATGGTCGTCTTGCCACGAACCCGCTTGACGGCCTTGATGAGGTCGGTATCCGCTTTTTTCGTGGCTTTGGCACCAATTTTGTAGACAATCTGATTGAGTTGTTCAATGAGATTGTCGGTGATATCCTGGCCACGCAGCCAACAAAAGGCGGTAAGCATGAGGTGGCGTAATGCTGCGGGGTGGCGCCGCAGTTCAAAGGGCTCCTCGGTGAAGACGCGCTGGCGCAGCGCTTGGAGCACCGTGTGATCCAGATCGTGAACGGGTGCGGCAGGAAGATCGACGCGACGGATGACCTGGAGACGGTCCACCTCACGGAGAATACTTTTCAGACTGGCACGGCCGGGATCGCGTTTGAGCTCGTACAGCAGGGAGGTGCGGCGTTCTTTCGGTGCTGGAGCCGGCTCAATGGCGTCCTCGCCCGTATCATCGGCCACCTCGTCGCTGTCGGTGGCATCATCGTCAACCTGACGTATGGTGGTGCGCAGGAGGTCATCAAGAGCCTGCCGGATAGGCGGCGTTAGACGCTCACTAACACTGGCAGCCAGCTGCTCTTCCATGGTATGAGCTGCCGACTTGAGCGCACGGCGCACTTGTTTGGGGCTGGGTGGTTCAATGCGGAGGGTGTGGAGTCGCTCCAGCCCGGCCTCTTTTGCGGCATCGGTATAATGATCTTCGGGCCGGATCTGTGTGACTAGCCAGGCGCTCAGATCCCGCAGATCCTGTTCGGTTGAGGGGCGATAGTGAAGGGCTGTGCGAATTTGACTGCGATGATCGCGATGGGTGCGTCCGCTGAAGGCATAGGACACAAATTTCTCGGCAGCAACCTCGACTTGCGTGGCAATATGGGCAATCACCGCTGGGGGAACATCGGCGGTCTGCTTAGGAAATGAACCTTCGTAGGGGAGGTATTTGAGCAATACCGCAAAACCGAGGCGTGTCTCCTCGGTTTTATTGGCGATCAGGTCCCAATCGGTATCGGTCAAGGTAAAGTGGTCGGCGAGTTCATCGGGTTCCCAGAAGCGTTTCATACGGGTCTCCTTTCACGAGAGAAAAGCCTGCTTGCCAAGGGGCAAGCACCGCCGTATGATACTATCTGCAACGTGCTATTATCAGATATGCAGCTGGCCATCGCACCTTCGTCCCATGTCTGATAACACCCACGAACAGGCCGCACTGCGATGTCTGATAATGAATCCTGATTCCGAATGAGGTAGACAATGACCTTCCCTGATGTACTCACGCTTGAGGAAACCGCTGAATATCTTCGGCTCCCTCCCGCTGTCATTGAGCATGAAGCCGTCCAGGGGCATATTCCTGGACGCCGCATTGCTGAAAGCTGGCGGTTTTTGCGCACGGCTCTGGATGACTGGCTCCGCCGCTATGATGGACGCACACTGCTTGTACAACAAGCAGGGGCGTTTGCCGATGACCCCACGCTCACCCACCTCCGCACGACCGTCTATAGCGACCGTGGCCGGACGGAAGCTGAGTCAGGAACTGAGGGCTAATGCATCTCCTTGACACCGATACCCTGACCCACCTCTGGGCAGGCAACGAGCGCGTGGCGCAACGGTTGCAGATGGTCGCAGATCCTGATGTGGCCACGACCGTCGTAACCAAAGCCGAAGTTCTGCGGGGCCGCATCGATTTTCTACTCAAAGCCGCGACTGGCCCAGAGGTTGTCCGGGCCCAACAGCTCTTCACGCGGACAGAAGACGCCTTTGCGCAAATCCTCGTTATCGCCTTTGATTCCGGTGCCGCCGAGCACTTCGAGCGGTTACGGGCAACGAAAGGCCTGGCCAAAGTGGGCCGTGCGGATCTCTTGATCGCCAGCATTGCCCTGGCTCAGCGTGCCATTATCGTGACGCGCAACCTGCGCCATTTTCGCCAGATTCCTGGTGTCACCAGCATTAATTGGGTAGATTGAGATGCCGCGTCCGGCGATGCCAGTGCTCTCTTCGCATGGGGAAGGTGTACTTCAGCAGTATGAGACGGCGCTGCGGGAGGTAGACGATCTCCATCCCCATACCATCCGCGGCTATCTGAGCGATCTCCGCCAGTTCGCGTCCTGGTGTGAATCCCACTGGGCTGCGGGAGACGACGATAAGAGCGCTTTCACACCAACGGCCCTAACCACGCCGACGATAACGCGCTACCGGTCCTATCTCCAAACCGTTGTGTCCCTCAAATCCGCCACGATTAATCGGGCGTTGGTAACGATCAAACGGTACTGTAGCTGGCTCGTGACCACTGAACAGATCACACGCGATCTGGCGCTAGCGGTCAAGTTGATTCCCGCAACACCAAAAGTCCCACGTCAACTCACTGACAAGGAAGAAGAGGCGTTGCTGGCAGCGGTGACAACGTATGGTGACCGCCGCGATCACACCCTGATTACCGTCCTTCTGCATACCGGACTGCGCGCCCATGAAATCTGCCACCTGCGTCGTACCCAGGTGGTGCTTGGAAAACGAAGCGGAACGCTCTGCATCTATGGCAAGCGGAATAAATATCGTGAGGTGCCACTCAATCGCACCGCACGTGCGGCGCTCGACGGCTATCTTCCAACATGCGCTGCGGATACTGTCTATCTCTTCCCTTCTGCGAAGACGGGCCAGTCGTTAACACCACGAGCCCTCGGCTACATCATCCAGAAATATGCCGCCATCGCCCGCATAGCGGATGTGAGTCCACACGATCTACGTCACCGCTTTGGGTATCGCATGGCCGAGGTTGTCCCACTCCACCGATTAGCCCAAATTATGGGCCATGATTCGTTGAATACGACCTTACGCTATGTTCAGGGAACGTCGCGCGACCTCCAGAACGAGGTCGAAAAAATAGCCTGGGCATAAGCCTGGGTATGCGTCCGACGGTCAAATGGATCGACCAAGATTGATAACGAGGAGGCTCGGTATGTGGCGATGGAGACACCTCTTGATTTTCTGCCTATGGGTCATCCTAAGCAGTTGTTCCAGCAGCGCAGAATCACAAACGCGCACACCAGATCATGACTCCAATCAGCAGGCGGTGTCTGAACCGCAACCGATCCCAGATACACCCGTACCGGTGCCGCCAGTAACCACCACACCAACGGCCCTGGCAGTTTCCCCTACCGTGCCTTCTCCCGTCGCTGTATCGCCTAGTCCTACGTTCGCATTTTCTCCCATCCTCACCGATCACTTGCCGGTTGACCTCCCATGGGTGATGGGGCTCCCAGACGAATTGGAACCTTACCGCCTCCTGGCGATTGCTCCTGCCGGACGGCTACTGATGCTCCAGGATCCGATCCAATATGCGATCAATCGCCCTGGTCAGACCCCACTCGTGCTTTGGAGCGATCACGAAACGGTGATTGTGCGTGATCCCGCCACGGGACGCGAACAATCACTCCAGCTCGATCCGGGCGAGTACATTTATAGTACGTTCACATCGGATGGACGTAATCTGCTCCTTATAAGCGCTAATAATGTGATACGGAGCCTCAATTTCGAGACTGGTACCACAACAAAGGTAGCGGTTATCGTCCAGGATCTAAGCTTCTGGAATTATCCTCAAATACTTCTTCAGCGTGAGAACACCGTCTATATCTCCACCTATGCCAGCGCGACACGACTGCTTTGGCGGGTACAGCTTGATGCACCTCAAGCGCGGCCAGAGCAGATGGTGGTGATGGGGCACGGTGGGTCGTTTTGGCTCGATCCGCACGGCAGCAGCATCCTCTATTATCAAGCAATGGCAGCAGACACAGGAATCAACGCGCTGGATTTGATAACGGGGACGGTCACACCATTCACGGGATCGCTCGCTACCTTGCAGGTGGTGGATCAAGAACTCCCAATCCTGCGGCTCCCTGGAAGCAATGCAGCGTTTTCGGTGGTCTACACACCCTAAGCCCGAATGAGATTTCGTTCTCATAGAGTTCGATATTATGTTTACTTTGCCGCTGGCCGCACGAATGTTGGTCATGCCCCATCAATCACAACATCATGTGCGATTGATGATCGAATTAAGAATTCAACCCCTTTGTCTACAATCATGACACCCAGGGTCTCCCCAACTCGGTCAAAAACATGGTTGATATCAGCTGGTTCTAGATTTATTTCCATTTTGCCAGCTTCTATCTTTGATAGATCTAATAAGTTATTTATAAGCCGAAGTAAATGTTCTCCCTCACCCCAAATCCTTTTTGATTTGTCTCGAACGTCACTTTCAAGTCTAGGTTTTTTGCTGAAAGCTAGGATATGAGAGAAACCATTAATCGTGTTGAGTGGGGTGCGAAGCTCATGGCTCATATTGGCAAGAAACTGTGATTTGTGACGACTTGCAGTAACAGCTTGTTCTTGAGCTGATTTAGCCTCCTCTAGTGCAATTGAAAGGTTTTTTGTACGTTCAGTAACGGTTTCTTCTAGTTCAGCATTTACTTTAAGAACTTCCCTTCTAGAACTCTCACTAGCATGTAATGCTTGTAAAGTTGCTTGACCCGGAAGGCTTCCCAGAATGACGTACAACATTAAGAGGAAGAACATAACTACATAATTGAATATACTTTCAAGTCCTCCTAGATTAATGACGAAGGTATAGGATTGTCCAGCTCGAAGTGCTAGGGCTGTAATGGTCACTACAGCCCCAATGACCCCCCATTTAAATGCATTACGAGTTGACATTACATATGGAGCTAATATGATAAAACTGCCCATACCTAATGTAGCCGCCGGGATGAACGCGCTTGGCATCGTCATCAATATCATGAAAAGAAACAAAATTTGTGACCCAATATAGATATGAGGTGTCGATTTAGGTCTTTTTTCTATTGATTTCAAACAATAGAGTGTTGTCATAATAATAAAGAAATCATGTAATAAGAATATTTTTATGGGTAGTCCATTAGGGAATAGAAATATAATCGTAACTAGAGATATTACAGCGATTATATCGAGCATTAAACTATAATATATCAGCGTAAAAAGAGATTTCTTCTTATACTCGTGGTGATTACCTAAATAGAGTTCACTCATCAAAGTTATCCTTTATCCACGTCAGAAGATGATTTGCTGCTGTTTGCCAATGAGTATCGAGCATAAAATCGTGGGCGGTAGGAACGTATACGGCCTGGGTATGCATGTAGGTAGCAATAGCATCGGTTATTTTTTTGCTGATGATCATATCGTAGAGACCACCCATAACCCCAACTGGGATATTTTTATCTGAATATAGCTTAATCCCCGACAAGACGAGTTGGACAATGATAAGCCGGGATTCATTTCGTAGGTTGTCCGCATACGTAGGTAACATATCATCAGGAAACTGCTTTGAAAAAAACATACCCTTGAGAAAGCTGCGATCTTTGAATGCTTGTTCAGCATTAGAAAGAACGAGCAGCTGTATAGATCGGAATATCCGTTTTAAGAAAAATGGCTGTAGGATCAGTTTCCACGATCCTCGGACCGGAAGAGATCCCATCAAAAACAGTCCAGAAATTGACGTATCCCCAAACATATCGAGATATTTCTGTGCAATCAAGCCTCCCATCGAATGGGCAATGATGATAGGTGGCTGGTTAAGTGTGCCAATGACTGTCTGGAGATCCTGAGCATACTCTTTTAGCGTATGTGTTGGATGGTGATTTCGCTCAGTGCGGTGTCCATGACCGCGCAGACTCATGAGCACAACATCATGCGTTCTTTGAAAGAATGGCGCAAAATGAGGTGTCCAACACCAGGCCCCATGCCATCCACCATGGAGGAACAGGAGGGGGGGATGGCATGGGGTCTGGTGTGCAGGATAGTGTTCAATTTCTAGTTCATCATGCATAGATTCTTACCTCCGAGCTGTGCTTTAAAAATACCACATGCAAATGCACGACAAATGCATGGTTAACGGTATTCGGTCTGGTATCAGCGGCCATGGAGCTGAGATATAAATCTACAGCCACCAGCTTTATGAGTTGGTGGCTGTAGATTGAGTTAGCCAATCTGAAGAGAATCTGCTCGGTATGACGTAGGCTCTGGCAACGCACTATGGCTGATACGCAGTGCATCTACGCGACAAGCCGGGCACAGTGCAATGGCAAGCCACAATGAATTTTCTAGAGGCATCACATCGATTAAGGAAACACTAGGAATCCGAGCAAGTGGCCCAGTACAGCCTGTACGATTTACTCCGTGACATGCCTGCGCTGTTCTACTCTGAATATGCTGAAGCGCACTCGTATCCACTGCTAAAGGAAATGAGAGCGGAGGCATTGTCCACGTCTTAAGGTTTTTTATACAAGCTATACACACAGGAAGTAAAAAGTATGGTCCAGGTCCTCCATAGGTATCTATTAACGTTCCACCTGGTGCTAACTGCGCTGTGGCTTTATCACTGCATAGTCCACATGGAAGGGGAGGATCGAATATGATGTTCAGGGTATAGTTCATAGTGCACTCCTTAAGTGGGTAAACCCACGTTTCCTGCATCCAGGCGCAGGAGCATTAAAAAATCAGTATTTGATAATAATCCCACCGATTTTCACTGCGGCACTCGCGACAGTTGCGCTCTGTGTGGGCGTGTGAGTTGCACATCGTTGATGAGAATGCTCATTCTCATCAATGGAATGAAACTGAAATATTTTAATGCTGCTGCGCTCGGCTACGAGATAGTTGGCTTTAGCCAGTATCTCGTAGATTCCAATTTACATGCGCTCCAAAATCAGCCCGAACATTTCAGCATTACCATCAGATCGATCGCTTTCGTCCAACATATTCTCCATGTTGAGCCATGTGGCCAGCGGTTTGATCTCACGCACATGCCAGGGAGCAACAATGTGACGAATTTCAGCCTCATTGCGAAGGAATATTTCGGCGCCACTCCGCTTAAAGGCATCAAGAGCTGCTTGATTATTACTGGTGATGATCTCACCGTATGCTTGGGACAGTGCCATGCTGCTGCCAGGAGCAGCCCAGTCATAGAGAGCCTGCATCAAACCACTTAAGGCGGCATCGTCCAGAAAGTAGGCTAGACCAATACAGCCGATGGCCACACGCCGTTCGCTG
>JACCRK010000162.1 GCA_013813565.1 Herpetosiphonaceae bacterium | reverse complement strand
AAAGCTGGCTCGGTTTCGCTTATTTGAACGATATTGCCACTAGTCTATGGCGGATGAAATCCAGCCTGGAAATAGCCAAGGCGATCAATGTAAACATTGATCGCCTTGGCTATGTTTGGAATAGCGAACCAGATCAGCGGACCGTAATCGGCTAACCCCTATTTCTTAGCCCGCTTGGCCTCGGCTTTCAGCTCCTTGGCCCGTTTGTCGGCCTGTTTGGCCAGCGCCCGCAGCGCCTTGGCCTGGTCACGGGTCTGCTCGACGGTGTTCTGAGCCACCTCGGCCTGGGCCGCAGTGGCCTTGGTCTTCATCTCGTCAAGGATGTTGCGAAACTCTTTGTCGTAGGTTTTTTTGCCCCGCCAGGCCAGAAACGGCACCAGCAACACCCACCACGGACGCAGATCACGCGCGAGATTGAGGTACTTTTCGGCGCTGGTTCTGACCAGCGCCACCTGACTCAGCGATGTCTCAAGTGCTTTCTTAGCCATTCGTCGATCTCCCAGCCCAAGTTAATTGTTCAACGCAGAATATCATACCATTGGCTGGCAATTTCCGTACCCGCCCCCGCCGGCTGAGCCTGGCGAAGTCCCAGCCTCACCGGCTCTGCTCGTAGGCCGCAATCGCCAAACCCGCCCCGACGCTGGTGAACGGGTCCTGCTCGCGCAGCGTTGTGCTGCCGAAGCGGTCGCCAAGCAGCTTAACAAAGCGCGGGATGCGCGACGAGCCGCCGGTGCGCAGCACCACATCGATCTGGTCGGGGGTGAGCCCGGCGGTGCGCAGCGACCGATCGACACACTCGCCGATCGCCCGCGCCTCGGGGCCGATCAGGCGCTCGAACTCGAAGCGCGGCAGGCGGTGGCGGAAATGGATATCGCTGTACTCCATTATCAGCTCGACCTCGGGCGCGCTGGAAAGCTCGCGCTTGGCCTGCTCGGCGGTCTCATACAGCACCAGGCCATAGTTTTCGCGCACCAGCGCCCGCAGTGCCTTGAGCTCGGTCGGCTTATCGCCGGTACGCACCGCCTCATCGATCGTCTCCAGAATGCGCGGCGTGTGCAGCTCCAGGATGCTCTGCCAGTCCTTGAGCCGCTCCAGCAGCAGCGCTGGCAGCGGGAGCTTGCGCGGCCCCAGCCTGGCCCCCTCGCCAAAGTACGGGGTCAGGGTGCCCGTCACAATCTTGCTATCCAGCAGGTCGCCGCCGATCGGTACGCCGTCGTTGGCCAGCACCGTGCGCTGGTCGCCGTCAACCGCCATCACGGTCACATCCAGCGTGCCGCCGCCGAAGTCAAACACCAGAATGTTGCGGCGCTCGCGCTGCACGGCCGCATACGAGTAGGCCGCCGCGACCGGCTCGGGCACAAACGAGACATTCGGTAGCCCGGCCAGATCGCAGGCCTCCTGCATACGGCGCACCGCCAGCGCGTCGCCCTCGGCGGTGCTGGCGTAGTGAACCGGCCGGCCCACCGTGATCGCCGTGATCGGCGTGCCAATGTGCGCCTCGATCCGCCGCCGGATCTCGCGCAGGATCATTGCGATCAGCTGCTCCAGGGTGTAGTGGGTGCCAAACACATCGGTTTTAATGTACGACGGGTCGCGCAGGATGGTCTTGATCGACTGAAACAGGCGGCCAGGCGGATTCGCATCGACCACGGCGACAAAATTCTCCATAACCGTGCCAACCCCTGCATAGGTCTGCTCGCCCTGGCCGACAATCCGGCGCTCGTAGATAATCTCGCGCCCGACATTGCCCTCGGTGAAGGCGTTGATCGCCTTGCGGCCAATCATGCGCTCGCCAGCGGGGGTGATAAAGAGCGCTGTCCGCAAAACTGCCGGATTCGCCGCCACCGGATCAAGCGGGATCAGCTCCACGCGGCTGCCGTCGTAGACCGCTGCGGTGGTGTTCGTCGTGCCAAAATCTAATCCAACGCGCATCATCAACCCCCTGTTACAAATAAAAAGCCGCCGGTTTCACGCAAACGAGCCGCCTCTGCGTGATCAGGGGCGGCTTGGGGCAAATTGGGCACTGAGGATAGCACACGGCCCGGCGCTCCGCTATCCGTCTCAGGAAGGATACTCATGTGCTATTGTAGCGTCAGTGCAACGTTCTTTAGCGCAGAGGGATCTATGTCACCTGAATTTCGCATTCCCAGCCCAAATATTGTACTACGTGATTGGCAGCTGGCCGATCTACCCGCCTACGCCTACTGGCTGGAGCCCGGCCACGAGTGGAAAAACCTCGACGCACCTTACTACCCAGGGCCAGATCTGGCCGAGATTCCCGAGTACATCGAGCGCAAACAGCGCCTCATTTTGGGTGCGACGCTGCCGGAGCCACGCACCAACGTCGTGATCGCCCGCGCCGACACCGATGCGCTGATCGGAGCGGTGAACTGCTACTGGGAAAGCATCGAGACGCTCTGGCTGACGCTAGGGATTGTGGTCTACGATCCGCGCTACTGGGGACATGGGGTTGGCTTTGCCGCGATGGGCATGTGGGCCGGCTACCAGTTCCGCAGCCGGCCCGCGATTGTGCGGCTCGACCTGCGCACGTGGTCGGGCAACTACGGCATGATCCGCGTCGCCCATAAGCTGGGCTTTCAGCAGGAGGCCTGTTTTCGCAAAGCCCGCATCGTTGCGGACGAGTACTACGACAGCCTGGCGTATGGGATTTTGCGCGAGGAGTGGCAGCAGCTGTACCCAGATGGCTTCACAGCAGCCTGAGACGCCGGCTGTTATATGGCCTTTACCTCAATCCTCACAATGTTGCCGTATACTTGTTAGAAATTACCTGGTTTTTATGCCTCCCATTACGGCCCAGCACTAAGGAAATCATCATGGCCAATCCGAAGAAAATTGCCTTTATTCGCAAAAGCCGCTGGCCACTTGCCAACGTTAGAACGGCGAAGGCGCTCCAGCACGCTTTTCCCGAATACGCCGTCGAGGAAATCGACCTCATTCCGCTGCTGCGCCGGGATATGCGCGTCGTCGCCCGCAATACGCTGGCCATTCTGGCCGAGTACGGCCCCGATGTTGCGCTGAAACGTCGCAGCGTCAAAGAGGCCTTTCTGATCACCTCATATCTGTTTGGTGAGATCAAGCAGCTGGTCGCCGATCGGCTCAGCGCCGGCTCGTATGCCTTTTCCTTCCAGATGCAGTCCCTCTTTGATGCCAGCGTGCCAGATCTGCCCCACTTTGTCTACACCGACCACACCGTCCTGGCCAACCGCCAGTATCCCGGCTACCACCCGCGCCAGCTCTATCACCCCGACTGGATGGAGCTGGAGCCCAGCATCTACCACAATGCGACGCTGGTGTTTACCCGCTCAAGCAACGTCTCACGCTCGCTGACCGAGGACTACGGCTGCAATCCGGCCATGATCAAGTGTGTCTATGCCGGCAGCAACACGCCGGTGATCGCCCAGTCAAGCAAGCCGGACCACGCTGCCAGCCAAAATATCCTGTTTGTCGGCATCGACTGGGAGCGTAAAGGCGGCCCGGATCTGCTGGCCGCCTTTACCCAGGTTCGGGCGGCACACCCGCAGGCCACCCTGACGATCATCGGCTGCACCCCCACGATCAGCCAGCCGGGCGTGACGGTGCTTGGTCGCGTCCCGGTCGCAGACCTGCCGCAGTACTACCAGCAGGCGGCGGTGTTTTGCCTGCCAACCAAGCGCGAACCCTTTGGGATTGTCGTCGTGGAGGCCATGGCCTACGGGCTGCCAATCGTGACCACCAACCTGGGCGCAATGCCCGATATGGTCATCCCCGGCGAGAACGGCGTGCTGATCGAGCCAGGCGAGGTCGAGCAGCTCGCCAATGCCCTGAATGCCCTGCTGGCGGACTCGGCAGCGCGGCGGCGCTACGGCGCCCGGTCGCGTGAGATCGCCGCCCGCTACACCTGGGATGCGGTCGGCCAGCGTATGCGCGGCGAGATTACCCAGGTCATTGGCCAGGAGCTGGTGCTGAAAAGCTAGCTTTTGACATCACCGCCGCCCTTCGGTATGATCGGCAAGATATCCACGAATTTTCAGTCTGCCGGATACATAATAACGAGGAGCTTTATCAATGACGACACCAACAATTGTGGTGCTTGAGGGCGATCAGACCGGACAGGAACTTTTAGAAGAGGGCCTGCGGGTGCTTGATCCCAGTGTAACCGGGGTCAAAGTAGCCTTTACGCGTTTTGATCTCAGCCTGGAGAATCGCCGTAAAACCAAAAATGCCATTGTTCACGAGGCCGCCGTGGCCATGAAAAAGTCTGGCTACGGGCTTAAGGCCGCCACCATCACCCCGGAAAAGGCCGGCGATGTCGGCAGCCCCAACGCCATCCTGCGCGAGGCGATCAACGGCACCGTGATTGTGCGCACCGGCCGGCGGATTCCTGGCGTGCGCCCGGTCGGTGGCGCCTACGCGCCGATCTCCGTCATTCGCATGGCCGTCGACGATGCCTATGGCGCCAAGGAGTGGCGCGAGGGCGAGGGCGACGCTGAGATCGCCTATCGCACCGAGAAGATCACCCGCGGCACCTGCCGGGCGGTGGCCGAGTATGCCTTTATGCACGCCCGCCGCTCCAAGGCCAAGGTCTTCGGCGGCCCCAAGTACACCGTCAGCCCCATCTACGAGGGCATGCTGAAGGAGGAGATGGACGCCGCCGCCAGCCGCTACGCCGATGTGCGCTACGAGCCCCAGCTGATCGATGCGACCTATGCGCTGCTGCTGACCCAGTCGGGCGACCCGATGGTGATTCCGGCGCTCAACCGCGACGGCGACTGCCTGAGCGACCTGGTTTTACAAATGTTTGGCACCATCGCCGGGGCCGAGTCGCTGCTGCTCTCGTTCAACAAAGAGTTTAAGGTGCAGACGATTATGGCCGAGGCCCCCCACGGCACCGCGCCCACCCTGGAGGGCAAAAACCTGGCCAACCCAATGGCGATGATTCTGGCCGGCGCCGCCCTGCTCGACTACATCAACACCCCCGAGTCCGACATGGCCGCCCGCGCCATCGGTGAGTCAACCCTGGAGGCCGTCTACGATGGCATCCGCACCGCCGACCTCGGCGGCCACAGCACCACCAGCGACTTCACCAACGAAGTTATTCGTCGAATCAAATCCAAAATGGAGGTGTGGCCCAGCCTGGCCTAGCCCACCGACCTAACCGCAAACGCCGCAGCATCCTCAAAGAATGCTGCGGCGTTTGCTGTATCCAGAGTAGATCTCGCCGGCTGAAACCTAACCCCAATCTCGTTCAAATACGGAAACTCGTAAGCATTTCCCCTCTCCACCGCGATGGAGAGGGGTGTCCGCGCAGCGGACGGGGTGAGGTCAAAATCCTTACGCCCCCACCGCCTCCAGCGTCTCGCTGAGCAGCTGGATGCCCTCGTCGACCTGCTCTTTGGTCAGCACCAGCGGCGGGCAGAAGCGGATAGTGGACTTGCCACAGGTCAGCAGCAGCAGGCCACGGCGGAAGGCCTCCTCCATCACGGCATTGGCCATCTCACTGTGTGGCTCGCGGGTCTTCTGATCCTTGACGAAATCCATGCCAATCATCAGGCCGCGGCCGCGCACGTCGCCGATGTGGTCAAAGCGATCCTCAAGCTCGTGTAGGCGGCTCATGAAGTACGATCCGACACTGCCGGCATTCTCCATCAGCCCTTCCTCGACCACGGACAGCGTCTCATAGACGGCCCGCATCGCCAGGGCGTTGCCGCCGTAGGTATTGCCGTGGGCGCCGGGCTTCCAGACGCTGGCGATCTCGCGCCGCGCCACCATCGCGCCAACCGGCAGCCCCGAGCCGAGGCCCTTGGCGGTAGTGATGATATCGGGCACAACATTCTCGTGCTCGATCGCCCACATCTTGCCGGTCCGACCGATGCCGCTCTGGACCTCGTCGGCGATCAGCAAAATCCCATAGCGGTCGCAGATATCGCGTAGCCCCTGCCAGAAGCCGTGGGGTGGCACGATATAGCCGCCTTCGCCCTGGATTGGCTCGGCGATAATCGCGGCCACATCCTCCGGCGGCGTGGTGGTGGTGAATAGCGTGTGCTCGATGAAGTCGAGGGCATACTGCGCCACCTGCTCGGGATCGACATCCCACGGCGGGCGGAAGGGGTTGGCGTAGAAGGCGTGAAAGACACCCGGCATCAGCGGGAAAAAGCCCTTGCGCTGATACGGCTTGGAGGCCGTGATCGACAGGCTGCCATACGAGCGACCGTGGAACGCGCCATAGAACCCGATGATATTCTGGCGCTTTGTGGCATAGCGGGCCAGCTTGACCGCCGCCTCGACCGCCTCGGTGCCGCTGTTGCTGAAGAACACCTGCCACTCATCATCGCCAGGCATCAGCGAGGTCAGCTTCTCGGCGGCCTTGACCATCGGCTCGTTGTAGAAATCGGTCCCCGCCATATGGATAAACTTGGCGGCCTGATCTTGGATTGCTTGCACGATGCGTGGGTGGCTGTGGCCGGTTGAGACCACGGCGATACCGGCGTTGAGATCGAGATAGCGGTTCCCATCAATATCCCAGACTTCACAGCCTGCGCCGCGCTCCATCACGAACGGATAGACCCGCCCGCTACACGGCACCATCACCGCCGTATCACGTTCAACCATCGCTTGGGCACGCGGCCCAGGTATTGTCGTCAAAAGATCAGTCACAGAGAGCTCCTTAAGGTGTGTTAAGCATCATTGCCGATAGCCCTCCATCCAGTGAGGGCGCCATAGTATTCTAGCCGACCGCCAGCAGAGCGTCAAAGTGACATTGGCCCAGGACATATCGCGACAAGTTGGCCGGGAGGATTGCAAAATCCCCCGGCTACTCCCCAAGCGCCAACGCCCCGTCGAGATGGGCGGTATCGTTGAGGCGCAGCACGCGCCAGCCATCGCTGTGGGCCACAATCTCGACCAGGCCGCCGTTATCAATCCACAGCCGCCCGAAGTGGGCCAGCGGGGCGCCCAGCAGATGGCAGACCAGCGCCCGGATGGCCCCGCCATGCGAGACCCCAATCACCGTCTGGCCACGATGCTGATCGACGAGCTGCTCGAAAGCCCGCACCGTGCGGAGCTGCAGCTGCGCATACGACTCGCCGCCGATGCGCATGGTGATATCCGGGGCCTGGCGCATGGTGGCCATATGCTCAGGAAAGCGCGCGAGCAGCTCATCGGGCGTCAGGCCAGCCCACTGACCATCATCAATCTCACGCAGGTCCGGCAACGGCTGCGGGGCCAGGCCGGTGGCCAGACCGATAATCTCGGCCGTCTCCCAGGCGCGCACGATATCGCTGGCATACAGGCCGACTGCGTCAATATTCTTCAGCCGCGCACCGGCCCGAGCGGCCTGCTGGCGGCCGCGCTCATTCAGCGGAACTGGGTGATGGCCCTGGTAGCGACGCTCGGCATTCCAGGCCGTTTCACCATGGCGAACCAAGATTAAATGCATACAACTCACCTCACAGCCGAGACTCAGCCAGGCGTATTGTACCAATTTGCAGCGTTTTCGTTGTCAAATCATTCTCTAGCCGCTATAATACGGCCCACATCACACGTTATTAGTGGCCCACAGTAGTGGGGGAGGCGAGCCGAATGTCTGAAGCTTTGTTATCACTGCGTTCTGCGCCAATCAACGTTTGGCACCTCCGGCGCAAGAAGGTTCCCGATGAACTTTCACTGCCCGCCGATTATGTGCCAACTGACTACACATCGCTGCCGCCCGAGGAGCCCAAAAAACGTGGCATCAATCCGATTGCGCTGATTGTTATGGCGCTGGTGGTCGTTGGGCTTATTGCCGCCGCGTTCTTTTTATTGCCCGATGGCGAGACGCCGCCGGTGCCACCGGTGCCTGCCACCGCCCTGGAGTTTGAGCGGGTGCGGATGATTGTCAGCCAGAACAAGCTGACCACCCAGATTGAAGCCACCGTCGCCGA
>JACCRK010000153.1 GCA_013813565.1 Herpetosiphonaceae bacterium | reverse complement strand
GCAGCGTGGCGAACGAGGTGGCGGCCAGGTCGAACACCACCAGCAGCGACTCCTTGGCCGGCACCAGATCGACCACGCCCGGCAGCGCCGCCTGCTCGATGGCGGCGGCCAGAAACGGCGGGTTGGGCGCGTCGATCAGCAGGGCCTGGTCGCCGAGCGGCATCGCGATCATCGCGCACCGCCGGGAGCGTCGAGCCACTGCTGGATCTGGCCCAGGCGCTGGGTGATAAAATCCGCCGTGACCGCGTAGCCTGTCGCCATGCCCTGCTGGGCGTAGGCGATGCTTTTGCTGGTCATGAGCAGGTGGCGCAATCCCATAAACAGCGGCAGGGCGGCCTCCTCGGCCGGATCGAGCGCCCGGATCGTCTGGTAGCCGCGCAGGAGCGCCGCGCTGGTCTGCGGGTGGGCGGGCGTGCCGCGCAGCGACCAGAGGCAGGTGGCGAGATCGTAGGCGCGCCATCCCTGGCCCGACCACTCGAAATCCAGCAGCGTCGCCCGCTCGGCATCAATGATGACATTCGACGGATGGGCATCGCCGTGGCAGAAGCCAAACGTGGCGCTGGAGCGCGGGAGCTGGCCCAGCTGCTGGCGGGCGAGATCGACGAGCCGCTCCAGGCTGGCGTGGTGCTGAAACACTGGCGCGGCCGCGATCGCCGCCGCCGGCCCAGCGAGCAGATCGAGGTGGGGCAGCGCGGGCAGGTCGGCGCGGGCAGCCGTGGCCTGATGCAGCTGCGCCAGGGCCGCGCCAAACGCCGCGCTCTGCTCCGGCGTGATCGCCCGGCCCGGGGTGATGCCAGGAACGAAGGCATACAGCGCAGCGCGGCCGGGCTGATCGTCGAGCGTGATTTCAGCGCTGTACGTGCCATCGCGGCGCAGGATCGGCGGCACGACCGGGGTGCCCGCTGCCGCCAGCCGGCCCAGCAGCTCAAGGCGAACCTCATCCTGTTTGGCGGTGGCGACGCTGCGGGAGACCCGCAGGACGAAGCGCGAGCGCCTGGTCGTGATCTGATACAGCGCGTGGATGGTCTTGGAAAGCTGGACACAGGCTAAAATCGGATCGAGCTGATAGTGGCTGGTGATAAATTCGGATAGATCTGCCTCTCGCTGCATGCGGTGATTCCTCCACAGCTCAGTATACCGAGGGCTGGGCTGGCCGGCAATTGGGCTGCTAACGATCTGTTAAGACCCTTGTTCGCACCGCGCTCCGTTTTTTTGGCTATACTTCACAGAGCACGTCGTTGCGGTCTGGCCGTGGCGATCGCTGTGGATTGACCGTACCTAAGGAGCAACGAATGACCACTGAACGCAATGGCAATGACCAGGATGGACCGAATGCTGCGGATGAATCGACGCTGACCACCCGCCAGGGCCACCCGGTGAGCAACAACCAGAATGTCCGCACCGTGGGCAGCCGCGGCCCGACCACCATGGAGAACTACCACTTTCTAGAGAAGATCACCCACTTCGACCGCGAGCGCATCCCCGAGCGGGTGGTCCACGCCCGTGGCGCCGGGGCGCACGGCTTCTTTGAGACCTACGGCACGGTTGGCGACGAGCCGGTCGGCACCTACACCCGCGCCAAACTGTTCCAGAAAAAGGGCCAGCGCACGCCGGTATTTGTGCGCTTCTCCAGCGTGATCCACGGGGGCCACTCGCCCGAGACCCTGCGCGACCCGCGCGGCTTCGCGGTCAAGTTCTACACCGAGGACGGCAACTGGGACCTGGTTGGCAACAACCTGAAGGTCTTCTTTATCCGCGACGCCATGAAGTTCCCCGACCTGGTCCACGCCTTCAAGCCCGACCCGGTGACCAACCGCCAGGATGGCCAGCGCATCTTCGACTTCATCAGCAACACCCCCGAAGCCATGCATATGATCACCTTCCTCTTCTCGCCGTGGGGCATCCCGGCCTCGTACCGCCACATGCAGGGCTCGGGGGTCAACACCTACAAGTGGGTCAACGCCGACGGCCAGGCTGTGCTGGTCAAATATCACTGGGAGCCAAAGCAGGGCATCAAAAACCTGACCCAGGCCCAGGCCCAGGCGATCCAGGGCGAGAACTTCAACCACGCCACCCAGGATCTGTACGACGCGATCGAGCGCGGCGACCACCCCGAGTGGGAGCTGCTGGTACAGATTATGAGCGACGACGACCACCCCGAGCTGGACTTCGACCCGCTCGATGACACCAAGCTCTGGCCGCCGGAGCAGTTTCCCTGGCTGCCGGTCGGCCGCATGGTGCTGGACCGCAACCCGCAGAACTACTTCGCCGAGGTCGAGCAAGCCGCCTTTGGCACCGGCGTGCTGGTCGACGGGCTGGATTTCTCGGACGACAAGATGCTGCAAGGCCGCACGCTCTCGTACTCGGACACCCAACGCCACCGGGTTGGTGCCAACTACCTCCAGCTGCCGATCAACTCGCCCAAGACCACTGTCGCCACCAACCAGCGCGATGGGCAGATGGCCTACCGCGTTGACCTGGCGCCCGGCCAGAACCCGCACGTCAACTACGAGCCCTCCTCGCTTGGCGGGCTGCATGAGTCGCCCAAAGCGGGCGCCGAGTACACCCCCGCGATCAGCGGCAACCTGGTGCGCCAGCCGATCGAGCGCACCAACGACTTCGCCCAGGCCGGCGAGCGCTACCGCTCGTTTAGCGACTGGGAGCGCGACGAGCTGATTCTGAACCTGGTCAGCACGATCGCGCCCGCCACCCAGCACATTCAGGAGCGGATGGTCGCGCTCTTCACCCAGTGCGACGCCGACTACGGCCGCCGGGTCGCCGAGGGCCTGCGCCAGCACGCCGCCAGCGACGGCAACGGCCAGGGTGCGGCAATCGGGGTCGATGACGCCAAGGGATGCCGCGGTCAAGTCCGCCACCGAGGAGGGGCACCCGGCGAAGGCGTATTAGGAATTAGCAGCTAGTGGCTAGTGAGTGGATTTTAGGCCATTCTAATGCGATAAATACCTTGATTTCAACACCAACGGCGCTCGGAATAGCATCCAAGCGCCGTTGTGGTGTCCAGGGTCGCTCTGCCGACTAGCCGCGAATAATCTCCAGCACCTCGTCGCGCCGCTGCTCCATCAGCTCGCGGGTGCGGCCCTCCAGGTTCAGGCGCAGCAGCGGCTCGGTGTTGGAGCCGCGCACGTTGAAGTGCCAGTCGGGATAGGTCACCGACAGACCGTCCATGTGGCCGTGTTCGCCATCGCGGTAGCGCTCGGCCAGCTTCGCCAGCACCTCCTTGACATCAGCGACGCGGGTGTTGATCTCGCCGGAGATGAAGTAGGTCGCCTCCAGCGGCGCCAGCAGCTCGCTCATCCTCTGGCCCTTTTTGGAGAGCATCTCCAGGATGATCAGCGATGGGATGATGCCGGAGTCGGCGTAGTTAAAGTCCTTGAAGTAGTAGTGGCCGGTGACCTCGCCGGCGAACACCGCGCCCTCGTTGGACATGCGCTCCTTGATAAAGGCGTGGCCGACCCGCTCCATCAGCGGCGTCCCACCGGCGGCCGTGATCAGCTCCGGTACCGCCCACGAGGCCCGCACATCGTAGAGGATCTTGGCGGCGGGGTATTTCTCCAGGTAGTACTGGCCGAGCAGCGCGGTCATAAAGTCGCCCGAGATAAACTGGCCGCGGTCGTCGATGGTGAAGAAGCGGTCGCCGTCGCCGTCGAAGGCGAAGCCGATGTCGGCGCCCTCGCTGACCACGCGGGCCTCCAGCTCGGCGCGATTCTCGGGCTGGAGCGGGTCGAGGCCGTGGTTGGGCAGGTTGCCGTCGGGGTCGAGATACATACCCACCAGCGTGACCGGCAGCCGCTCATAGACCCGGCGCAGGATCGGCCCGACCATGCCGTTGCCGGTGTCGGCGATGACCTTGAGCGGCCTGAGCCCGGCGACATCGATCAGCGCCAGCACCGCCTCGACAAACTCCGCGCTGAGATCGACCTCGCTCAGCGTGCCCTGGCGGGAGGGCGTGGCGAAATCCTCGCTCTCGACCAGCCGCCGCAGATCCTGAATCCCGGCATCGCCGCTGAGCAGATAGGGCATCTGGCGCACCATCTTGAAGCCGTTGTACTGCTTGGGGTTGTGCGAGGCCGTGACCATCATGCCCGGCAGGCCGAGCTGCGTGCAGGCGAAATAGTACTGGTCGGTGCTGACCATGCCGATGTTGACCACGTCGGCGCCCTGCCCCATCAGACCACGGGTGACCGCCTCGAAAATCGAAGGGCCGGAAAGGCGCATATCGCGCCCGACGATCACCTTCTCGGCGCCCAAAAACGAGGCAAAGGCCCGGCCGATCAGGTGGGCGACCTCCTCGTTCAGCTCGGTGGGATAGATGCCCCGAATATCATAGGCCTTAAAAATGCCCGGATTGACCTGCATTGCTGATCCTTTCCGCTAAATGGCGTTGCTACGCTGCTGATGATATGCAATCGAAAGAAAGAAGTCAAAACCCGCCGGGTCTGGCTCTGTGCTTATGCGTTCTCCCCTTGAATCGGTGGGTTCTTGTGATTCGCCTCCCTTCCGTCCCACTGCCCAGCGGGCACCCGAGGGAAACCCAGGGGGTTTTCATCCCCCTGGACCCTCTAAAATAGAGTTTATGGATAGATGACGTGTGGGAGATCCATCTCATGGTATCCACCAATCGAGAACGTTTAGGCCCAATACCGTTCAAATAAGCCCGTAAAACCCATTCTTCCCCTCTCCATCGCCATTGGAGAGGGGTGGCGCGCAGCGCCGGGGTGAGGTCAAAAACTGGCTCGATTCCCTTATTTGAACGGTATTGAGTTTAGGCCCTGAGTCTGGCCAGCCTGCGTTCAGACGGTTTTGCTTGGCTGACTGCTGATGGTCGTAATACGGTACAATATCGCTCGATGAATGATGACGTTTTGAATGGGATCGATACACTGTGCGGATTTGGGCAATAGCCGATCTACATCTTCCTGGCGGACAGGCCAAACCGATGGACGTTTTTGGCGACCACTGGCGCGATCACGCCGCCGTGATCGCACGGAGCTGGCGCGAGCGGATCGCCGCCGATGATCTGGTGCTGATCCCCGGCGATATCTCCTGGGCGATGCACATTCAGGACGCACTGGCCGATCTGGCCTGGATCGACGCACTGCCCGGCCGCAAGGTGATGTGCAAGGGCAACCACGACTACTGGTGGAGCAGCAAGGGCAAAGTCCGGGCCGTCCTGCCGCCCTCGATCAGCGTTGTTGACTGTGATGCGCTGCAGGTTGACGATGTGGTGGTGTGTGGCACCCGCGCCTGGGCCGTCCCCGGCGATCGCGACTTCAACAAAACCACCGACCTGCGCATCTACGAGCGCGAGCTGAGTCGGCTGGACCGGGCGCTGTCAGGCGCGCAGGTGCTGGCCGAGGGCATCCGCCCGATCATTGTGCTGCTGCATTTTCCGCCCTTTCGCGACCACGAGCCGACCGAGTTTGCCCGGCGTATCGCCGCCGCCGGCGCCCAGATCTGCGTCTACGGCCACCTGCACCAGCCCGACCAGTGGGCCAACGCCACGACCGGCGTGGTCGAGGGCGTCGACTACTACCTGACCGCCTGCGATGCCCTGCAATTTACGCCCATTCAGCTCCAGCCCGGTGTATACTAGACAGCATAGAAGCGTGTTCTTGAAGGTGCGTGATGCTTGAATCACCGTTTCCACTGGTCACCGCCGCCGAGATGCGGCGCCTTGAGGCGCTGAGCGTCGAGCAGGGCGCGACCTGGGCGGGCCTGATGGCCCAGGCGGGCCAGGGCGTGGCCGACTGGGCGCTCACGCTGCTCGATCGCCAGGTGAATCTGTCGGTGCTAGTGCTGATCGGGCCGGGCAACAACGGCGGCGACGCCCTGGTGGCCGCCCGTCACCTGGCCGAGGCTGGCGCCGAGGTGACGCTGTACGTGTGGCGGCGCTCCCCCGACGCCGCTGACTGGCCTTGGCATGCTGCCCTTGATGAATCCCTACATGTGATCTGGGCCCACGACGACCCGACTGCTGCCCAGCTGCAGCACCTTTCCCATGACGCCGGGCTGATCATCGATGGCCTGCTGGGCGTCGGGGTCAGCCGTCCGCTTGGCGCCGATATCGCCCGTATGATCGCCACCGTCAACGCCGCGCCGGCCCCGAAGCTGGCGATCGATGTTCCCTCGGGACTTGATGCCGACACCGGGGCCATCTGGGGCGCGATCGTCCAGGCTGATCTGACGGTTGCCACCGGGCTGCCCAAGCGCGGCCATCATCTGTATCCAGGGGCGGCAGCTGTCGGCCGCCTGGTACTTGCCCCCATCCAATTGCCATCAGAAATGGAGGAGTTAATGTCGACCACCGAACTTAATCTGGAAACCTTGCGCGCGCTAGTGCCGGCCCGCCCGGCCGAGAGCCACAAAGATACATTTGGCCGGGTGATGGTTGTTGCCGGCTCCTACTTCTACCCTGGGGCGGCCTGGCTGGCCGCGGCGGCGGCGACCCGCTCCGGGGCCGGTGTCGTGACTCTGGCCTGCCCGCGCTCGATCTACGCTGGCACGCTGGCGGCGCTCCACGAGGCCACCTACCTGCCGCTGCCCGAGAACGAAGCCGGGGCGCTGAGCGAGCACGCCGCCCGGCTGGTGCTGGAGAAGCTGGAGAAATATCGGGCGCTGCTGGTCGGTCCCGGCCTGGGCAGCGAGGATAGCACCGGCGAGTTTCTGCGCTCGCTGCTGAGCCTGGGCACGGCCAAGCGCAAGGTCAGGGTTGGCTTTATGCCGACCGGTGCCCACGACGACGATGCGCCCCGCCGAAAAACGAGCGTTGGCTTTGGCATGCCCTCCGGCAAAGCGGCTGAGGAGCCAAAAGATACAGAGCTTCACGCAGTGCCGCCGCTGGTGCTCGACGCCGACGGCCTCAATCTGCTGGCGAAAATCGACGGCTGGGCCGAGAAGCTGCGCGAGCACCCGACCATCCTCACGCCGCACCACGGCGAGATGGCGCGGCTGCTAGGCGTCGAGAAAATCTCCGAGGACCACGTGCAGGTGGCGGCGGACGCGGCGGCCCAGTGGGGCGTGGTGGTGGTGCTGAAGGGCGCCCACACGATCATCGCCGCTCCTGAGGGCAACGTGGCGATCCATGGCGTGGCCAACCCGGCGCTGGCCACAGCCGGCTCCGGCGATGTGCTGGCTGGCCTGCTGGCGGGCCTACTGGCCCAGGGCCTGGCCCCATTCGATGCCGCCCGCCTGGCGGTTGGCGTACACGGCCTCGCGGGCATGCTGCTGCGCGATGAGCTGGGCGCCCGCGGCGTGGTGGCCGGCGATCTGCTGGCGCGCCTGCCGCTGGCCTGGAAAACCTTGAGCGAGAAAGCAGGCCAATAATGCGGGCGGTAGACCTGATTATCAAAAAACGCGATGGCGGCACGCTGAGCAGCGACGAGATTAGCTGGCTGATTCGTGGCTACACCGCCGGGGAGGTCGCCGACTACCAGATGGCGGCCTGGGCGATGGCGGTGGTGCTGCGGGGGATGGACGACCGCGAGACCACCGATCTGACCCTGGCGATGGCGGCCTCGGGCGACCAGTTCGACCTGGGCGACATCGCCCCCAACGCCGTCGACAAGCACTCCACTGGCGGCGTCGGCGATAAGACCAGCCTGGTGCTCGGGCCGCTGCTGGCCTCGGTGGGACTGCAGGTCGCCAAAATGTCCGGCCGTGGCCTCGGGTTCACCGGCGGCACCCTGGATAAGCTTGAGGCGATCCCCGGCATGCGCGTCGACCTGAGTCAGGCCGAGTTTCGCCGGGCGGTGCAGGAGATCGGCATGGTCATCGCCGGGCAGACCGCCGACCTGGCGCCGGCCGACAAGCAGCTGTATGCGCTGCGCGACGTGACCGGCACCGTCGAGAGCATTCCGCTAATCGCGGCCAGCATTATGAGCAAGAAGCTGGCGGCGGGCGCCCACTCGATCGTGCTGGACGTGAAGGTTGGCGGCGGGGCGTTTATGAAAACGCTGGAGCAGGCGCGCGAGCTGGCCCAGACGATGGTGCGGATCGGCACGCTGGCCGGGCGGAATGTCTCGGCCCTGCTCTCGACGATGGAGCAGCCGCTGGGCCTGGCGGTCGGCAATATTCTCGAGGTCCGCGAGGCCATCGCCACCCTCCACGGCAACGGCCCGAGCGACCTCCACGACCTGTGCCTGGATCTCGGCGCGCAGCTGCTGGTGCTGGCGGGCAAAGATCGCTCGGCCCGCACCGCCCGCACCCGCCTGGAGGGCGCCCTGATGTCCGGGCAGGCCTGGCGCAAATTCCGCCAGTTCATCATCCAGCAGGGCGGCGATGTGGCCACCGTCGACGACCCGAGCCGCCTGCCGGTGGCGCCGGTGGTGATCGCGCTCCCCGCGCCATCCGGCGGGTTTATCGACCGGATCGACGCGCTGGAGATTGGCCTGGTCGCGGCCGAGCTTGGCGCCGGGCGCAGCCGCAAGGAGGACACGGTCGACCCGACGGTTGGGCTGGTGCTGGCGGCCAAGATCGGCGACTATGTCGAAGCCGGCGAGCCGCTCATCCACATCCACGCCGCCAACCAGGCCGCCGCCACTGCCGCCGCCGAGCGCCTGGCCAGCGCGATCGGCCTGAGCGCCACCCACGTCGCCGCGCCGCCGCTGGTGCTGGATGTGGTCACCAAGTAGCGGGTGGCGCGACTGATGCATTGTGGGCTGAGCCGGTCGAAGCCAGTAAAAACCCCTGCCGAATGATGTGCGGCAGGGGTTTTGCTTAGTCGCAGACGGTGACGTACTCCGACATTTTCCTCGGGACTATAGTGCAACGCCTGCTGGAGCGCCCGCTGCGTTCGCTGGAGCCGAATATCGTCTTCGTTGATAGTGTTGCTAGATCTGACTTTCTGGCAACACTGGGCTATTCACTACCCTCGGACTTTGCGCCCTTGAGGAGCGCGTAGATCGCCATGGCATGACCGCGACCAAGGTCATAGTCTTCCTTCAGCCAGCGGATGATTTCAGCTGCTTTTACGCCTTCCGCAAGGGTTTCACCGTTGGTAAAACCTTTTTCTGCTGCCAGCTTTCTGAAGTCATCAGCAGTCTTGCCTGTTTTGGTCTTGATATTTTCCAGGTAGGCTTGAAATGACATGGTTCCCGCTCCTTGAGTTCAAAAACAACGTTTGATTAAGTATAACATGCGCCATTTTGGTTTGACATTTGCCCCTGGCTCATTCATAATTTGGGAACTGTGGCCCCGTAGCTCAGGTGGATAGAGCAGCAGTTTCCTAAACTGCGTGCCGCGTGTTCGAACCACGCCGGGGTCACCATACATCGATTGAAGAAGGACACGAGCGCCACGAAGATTGTACTTTGGGCCGCTCCGTGTCCTTTGTGTGTTCAGAGGGCAAAAAGAGTGGATCTCAGTATTTGGGCCAAAACAAGCGGCACCTGGATCAATATTGCGACGGTGGTGCTTGGCACCGCGCTGGGCCTGCTGCTCGGCGGGCGCCTTCCGGAGCGGATGCAGCGGGTCATTATGCAGGGCCTCGGCCTGGTCACGGTCTTTATCGGCCTGTCGATGGCGGCCAGCCTCAACAAGCCCGAGACGAAGGCCGGCGTGGTCGAGGGCGTGATCCTCGGGCTGATCACGCTGGTGGTCGGCGGGCTGCTGGGCGAGTGGTGGCGCATCGAGGAGCGGCTGGCATCGCTCGGCGACTGGCTCAAGGGCAAGTTTCGCGGCGGCGGGCGTTTCACCGAGGGCTTTGTGGCCGCCTCGCTGCTCTTCTGCATCGGGCCGATGACGCTGATCGGTAGCCTCAACAATGGCCTGATTGGCGACGACAAGCTGCTGGTGATCAAGGCGGCTCTCGATGGGCTGGCGGCGATTGCGCTGGCCAGCAGCTTTGGTAGCGGGGTGGGCTTCTCGGTGCTGATTATTGCGGTGTACCAGGGCGGCGTCTCGCTGGCGGCCGGTAGCCTGGCCAGCGCCCTCCCCGATCCGGCCAGCGACCCACGGGTGCTGCTGGTGACCGGCATCGGCGGCCTGATGGTGCTGGGCGTCGGCATCAACCTGCTTGAGCTGACCAGGGTCAAGGTGGCCTCGTTTTTGCCGGCGCTGCTGCTGGCCCCGCTGGTCTGGTGGCTGGTGAGCCTGGTGGCCTGATCCCAGGCGAGCTCAGCGCATACCGTAGTACAATAGTGCTCAAGCGAAAACCTGGGCTATGGTGAGGGTTTGAATGATGCAGCAGAAAACCATCGGCGTTCTGATAACGTTTCTCGGCGGCTACTACTTTCGCGACATCATATCCGGCATCCATGAGGTGGCGCACGCGCACGGCTATCAGGTGATTGTGTACCGTGGCACGCCGACCGACATCATGCAAAGCGGGCTGCTGCTGGACCAGGTCAGCGGCTGGATCAGCGTGATCGAGACCGCCGACCTTGATCTGCTCCAGGGGCGCGGCACGCCGGTTGTGATGGCCAGCAACTACGACCCGGCCCAGCACGCTCCAACCGTGCTGACCGATAGCTTCGGCGGCGCGTATGCGGCCGTCAGCCACCTGATCGAGCACGGCCATACGGCGATCGCTTACATTGGCTTTCGCGGCCACGAGGATATGCGCCAGCGCCACGCCGCCTACGAAAAAGCCCTGATCGACCACGACATCACCCCCGACCCGCGCCTGGTGGTCGACCTGCCGGGCTACGAGATCTACCACGGCGAGGTTGGTTTCCAGGAGCTGGTGCGACGTGAGGTCGCCTTCACCGCGATTGCGGCCGGCAACGATCTCAACGCAATTGGCGTGCTGACCGCCGCCCAGCGGGCTGGCTACCAGGTTCCCAGCGATTTTGCGCTGCTGGGCTTTGATGATATCGACGATGTGCAGTACACCAACCCGCCGCTCACCACCGTGCGCCAGGAGGTCGATGCGCTGGGCCGGATGGTGACGAATCTGCTGATCGACCAGATCAATGGCCAGCCGGTCGCGGCGCCCCGCCAGTGGATGCCAACCACGCTGGTGCGGCGGCGCTCGTGCGGCTGCGATCTGGTGCGCCAGATCACGCTCAGCGCTGATCTGGCGGCATTAGCGCCCGCCGACCAGACTCATCAACTGGAGCGCCAGCTCATCCAGATCGCGCTGATCTCCAACAGTGCCGCCCCCGACCGGCTGCCGGAGTCGCTGCGGCTGGCGATGCATACGCTGGCCAGCGGGCTGGTGGCCGCGGTGCAGGGTGACGCCGCGGCCGCATCCGCCGAGCTAAGCGACGCCTGGCGCGCAATCTGTGCGGAGATCTTCGATCTGGAGACGGTGAGCGCGCTGGTGTCGGCGCTTGATGAGGCCGGCACGCTGCTGCTCAGCCAGCGCGAGGCCGATCCGGCGCTAAAGAGCCAGCTCCAGGGCTATATGAAGCGGGTGCGCGTGGAGCTGCTGCGCACCCAGATCGCCGTCCAGCGGACGATCAACACCACGCTCCAGGAGCAGGTCGCCAGCAACTATCAGATCAGCACAACCCTGCTTGACAACAACGGCGACAACGACCGCGACCTGGCCTGGCTGCGCCACGCGCCGGTCACCCACGGCTTTCTAGCGCTGTGGGATGGGCCGGGGTCGGGCGCGCCTCCCGGCCTGACCCTCGCCAGCGTCCACAATCCAGCGCCCGACCAGGCCCGGCTGATCGGGCAGCGCCTCCCGGCGGCCACGTTCCCGCCGCCAGAGCTGCTGGCGCTCCCCGGCCAGCCGGGCAGCAATAGCGTCAACGTCATGTTTCCCGTCGCCTCGGCCAGCCGCACCTGGGGCGTGATGGGGCTGACCAGCGATCTGGGCAGCTGGATGTTTGCCGACCAGAAAAATATTGAGGTCTGGGCCACCCTGCTCGGCGCCGCCTTTGAGCGCAGCGAGCTGATCGCCTCGCTGCGCGCCCAGCAGGAGACGCTACAGCAGTCCTACGAGCGCGAGCACACCCTGGCGGCGACGGTCCGCGAGCTTGGGTCGCCGGTCATCCCGCTGCTGCCCGGCGTGCTGATGGTGCCGCTAATCGGGGCGATCGACACCGACCGCGCCCGGCTGCTGACGGACACCGTCCTCCACAGCATCGAGCACCAGCAGGTGCGCGAGGTGCTGCTCGACGTCACCGGGGTTTCGATGATCGACACCCAGGTCGCGGCGGGGATCATCCAGATGGCTCAGGCGGCGATGCTGCTGGGCGCCGAGGTCACGCTGGTCGGCATTCGCCCGGAGATCGCCGAGACCATCGTGAGCCTGGGCATCAGCCTGGCCCGAATCCACACCAAGTCCTCGCTGGCGGCGGCGCTGCAGGATTTGATCTAAGACACAACGTAGAGATGCAGGATCAGGAGGTAATCTATGGATGAATCACCACTGCCTGCCCGACCATCGTTGATCAAACAATGGGGATTGGCGATCCTGGCGATCCTGGCCTCCCTGCTTGTGCTGACTGTGCTCTCCAGCCTGGGCGCGATTGATCGAAGGGGTCCAGGCTGCTTTAGCGAATTGAGCGATCACGACTCGGCGAAAGGCGAATGGGCCTTTAATAAAACATCCTATGGCTGGCCGATAGCGTATCTGTCCATCCAACGGGAACGGCCTGGATGTATTGAACCGCC
>JACCRK010000149.1 GCA_013813565.1 Herpetosiphonaceae bacterium | reverse complement strand
GCGATAACTGAGCCGCCAGCGTAGGCGAGCGCTGGCCGTTCGCTCAAGGCCAAACGCCCCCGCCAGAGTGCCTGGCGGGGGCGTTTGCTGCTTTCGAAATCCCGTGTCCCAAGCCTATGGATTATCCGCGCTGGGCAGCGGCGCAGGGATGTAGCGGCCCTCGGCCTTCTCGGCCAGCACAAAATACGGGCCGGTGCGCATCCAGCCGAACAGCCAGAGATCCAGCTCCATCAGCAGGGTGATCGCATAGAGCGCCCAGTAGATCGGCGAGGTTTTGGTGAGGTGGCGGCGCATCGCGCGGCGGGCCACAATCTCCCGCTGGGTGCCTGCCGAGGCTCCCGCGCCCAGCTCCTGGTCGGCGATGGCCGCTGGAGCGGACTTGCCGGCCGACTGACGGCTCCTGAGGCCGACGATGATCGCCTCGCCGAGCTTCATCAGCACGTGCTCGACAAACGAGGTGAACAGGCTGTTCCAGAACACCACCCGCACCGGCTTCAGGCCGGCCTCAACCAGCGCCGCCTCGACATCGTCCCAGGTCTCTAGGGCCTTGATATGGTCGGACTTGCGGCGAGCCTCGCGGTCGAAGTCGTACACGCCGCGCTTGACGAAGAAGCGACCGATCCGCTTGGAGACATTGATCAGCGGCTGGATGGGCGACATCTCCTTGGTGTTGGAGAAGATCGCGATCCGCCCGCCGGGCCGCAGGACCCGCGCCGTCTCGGTCAGGTAGTCGTGGATGACATCGCGGGGGAAATGTTCGAGCACATCGACCGACAGCGCCTTATCAAACGCGCCATCGATAAACGGCAGCCGCCGCGAGTCGGCCTGGGCCAGCGTCATCTCGGCCAGGGCCTGGTCGGCGAACAGCACCGCCGGGTCGCTGCCGACGATCAGGCGGGCCGCGTCGGCATTCCACAGGCCGAAGCGGCCGTTGCCACAGGCGTTGTCGAAAACGATGTCGCTCGGCTGAAGGTCCAGCATCCGGCGCACCTGCCGATGGCGCACCCCGGCGGCCAGCAGCGGCGGGGCCATCGCCCGATAGTCCAGCTCCTCGCCCATATGCTCCTCCTCGGAGACATATTTCGAGATATACTCGAACTCGGTCTGGCGCGGCATCAGATCGATATAGCCCTGGTGGATCGGGTATTCGTTGAGGCAGTCGCCACACAGCACCGCCCCCTCAAGCACCGCTAGATTGCGCGAGCTGCACGTTGGGCACTGCAGCAGCGGATATAGTTCACGTCCAACCATACAAACCTTTCTTAGAAAGCACAGAATGTCGGCGCATTGCGCGTGATGGCACAGTATACCCGATTGCCGGCTGGCGCTGATCCATGAAGGCCAGAACATCCCCAAAGGGCACGCCACCCGCACGCGGGTACCCGACCCGAAGATAAAGGGAAGTGGGGACTTGTGGGGACATGGGAGCTGGCGCGGATGAGGCGTACCCTGCAGCCGCCCTCGATCTGGATTGACTTAAGTACTAAAGCTTATTATGATTGTGCATCTCTATTGCCCTACCGAACTCATCTGAGCATTCCCATACCCCATCTACTGATGCCGGGAGTGCAGGTCGCCACTTCAGCCGTAATCACATTCTTTAGCGTTCAATAAGAGTCGGCCCTCTACCCCACGCTGGCTCCACTATCGTACGCTACCTATCGGTTCTCGCACCAGTCGTTCATCTAAGGAGCATGTATGTCAAACCTCGGCGTCCGTCCATCTCGTCTGCGGATTGTTCCCCTCGTGTTGGTTATGTTGCTGATTGTCCTGGCGGCACTGCCCCAGGCAACTGGCGCGTTTAATCCTGCGGCACCGGACAGCTCTGGCCCGTTCCAGAAGCTGCTCGTCGACACAGAAGACACTGCGACCCTGAAAAGCCTGGCAACCTCCGGGGCGCAGCTCCTGGCGGACTACGGGTCCTTCTCGCTGTGGAACGTCACTAGCAGCGGCGTTGGTCGCTTCAGCCCCCTGCCTAGCGTCAGCGTGCGCAGCGATTTCAACCAGATCGCGCTGCGCGGCACTGTGATTGACACCCAGGCTGGTCCCGCCACGGTTCCGGCCAATCTCAGCCAGACCCGCAGCGCTGGCAGCCAGCTCTGGCTGGTGCAGTTCGTCGGTCCAATCCAGGATACGTGGCTTAAGACCCTGGCAGCCACCGGCCTGGAGCCAGTCATCTACATGCCCGAGAACGCCTACGTTATCTGGGGCGATGGCAAGGCCCTGAGCGCGCTCGACAGCCTGGTCGCCAGCGGCCAGGCCATCCAGTGGGCCGGTGCCTATCATCCGGCCTACCGCCTTGAGCCGAGCCTCCAGCAGGCGGCCGCCCGGCAGTCCTCCAGCACGCTGGTTGATGTTACCGTGCAGATCTATCAGACCAAAGGCACCCAAGCCACGCTGAATCAGCTCAGCACCCTGGGCGGCCAGATCTACAGACGCCCGGAGAGCAGCCTGAACTTCGTCAACGTCTCGCTCCAGGTTCCGGCGGGCCAGCTGGCCGCGATCGCCGGCTGGGCTGATGTCTACAATGTCGAGCCCTGGGTCGCCCCCGAGATGCTCGACGAGGTCCAGAACCAGATCCTCGCCGGCAACGTGACCACCAGCGGCGGCAACGTTGTGCCCAGCGGCCCCGACTACATGGCCTGGCTGGCCGGTAAGAGCTTCCCCACGACCGCCAGCAGCTATCCGATCATCGATGTTGTCGATGACGGCATCGACAACGGCACCACCAGCCCGCTCCACCCCGATTTTTATGTCAATGGTGTCAGCCCAGGCACCTCGCGGCTGATCTACAACAGCAACTGTACCGCCGACCCGACAGCTAATGGCCGGGGTGGTCACGGCAACCTGAACGTCGGCATTGTCGGATCGTTCAACACCCGCACCGGTAGCCCGCACGTCGACGCCAACGGCTACCGGCTGGGCCAGGGCATCTCGCCCTACGGCCGCGTGGCGGGCACCAAAGTTTTCAACAATGCCGGCACCTTCAACGACTCCGCCTGTGGCGGCACCGACCAGGGTGTGGTCGCCAACAGCTACACCCGCGGCGCACACATCACCTCCAACAGCTGGGGCGCACCGGTTAACGGCGCCTACAACGCGACATCGCAGGCCTACGATGCGCTGACCCGCGATGCCTCCAGCGCCACCGCCGGCAACCAGCAGATGCTGCACATCTTCTCGGCCGGCAACGCGGGCGGCGCGACCGCCGCCGGCAACGCCCAGACGATCGGGTCGCCGGGCACTGCCAAGAACGTGCTGACCGTCGGCGCCACCGAGAACGTCCGCGACGACGGCGTACTTGACGGCTGTAACTACGGGGGCGCCAACAGCGCCGACGATATCGCCACCTTCTCCTCGCGCGGCCCAACCACCGACGGCCGGGTCAAGCCGGAGATCGTCGGCCCCGGCACCCACGTCCAGGGTCCCGCCTCGCAGGATCCAACCTTCAACGGCAGCGGCGCCTGTGGGCCGCCGTCCGGCCAGGGCAACTACTACCCGACGGGCCAGACGCTCTACACCTGGTCGTCGGGCACCAGCCACTCGGCCCCGGCGGTCGCGGGCGTAGCCTCGCTGGTCTACGAGCACTATGGCCGCGTTCTAAACCCAGGCCAGACCCCCAGCCCGGCGATGCTCAAAGCCTTGATCATCAACAGCCCGCGCTATCTGAGCGGGTCCGGCACCGGCGGCACCCTGCCCTCCAATAACCAGGGCTGGGGCGATGCCAACATGGGCAGCATGTTTGATGGCCACCAGCGGATCGTCAATGACCAGACATTGGTTTTGACCGGCACCGGCAGCCTCTACAAGAGCAACGGTGTCGTCACCTCCAACACCAAGGGCTTTCGGGTCAGCCTGGTCTGGACCGATGCAGCCGGCGCCACCACTGGCAACGCATATGTCAACGACCTCAATTTGGAAGTGACTGTTGGCGACCAGACCTACAAAGGCAATGTCTTCAGCGGCGCCAACTCGGCGACTGGCGGCAGCTTTGATACCAAAAACAATGGCGAGAACGTCTTTGTGCCGGCTGGCGTGAGCGGCGCCTACTCGGTCAAAGTCACGGCGGCCAATATCCCTGGCGATGGCGTGCCGGGCAATGCCGACACCACCGACCAGGACTTCGCCCTGGTGATCTACAATGGCACCCAGCAGGCCGTCACCGTCCTGAGTGTCAATAGCACCACCACAAACGATGCCAGCGGCAACAACAATGGCGTGGCCGAGCCTGGTGAGATGATCTCGCTCCAGGTTGGATTAGCCAACAATGGCGATCTGGGCGCCACCGCTGTGAGCGGCGTGCTGAGCGTATTCAGCGGCAATGTCACCATCCAGAGCGGTACCTCCGCCTATGCCAATATTGCGCCCAGTGGCGTGTCAACCACGACCACACCCTATCAGTTCACGATCAATAGCAGCCAGGCCTGTGGCACATCGGTTGTGCTGCAGGAGGTGATCTCCTACAATAGTGGCCAGAGTATCACCCACTATATCACCGTTCCGATTGGGGCTGCGGTCCTGGGCGCGGTGGTCACCTCAACCTCCACCGATGTGCCAAAAGCGATCCCCGACAACAATCCCGCCGGCGCGACCGTCACGCTCCCAATCAGCACCCTTGGCAATGTCGGTGATATCGATGTCAAGCTGAGCGTCACCCACCCCTGGGTTGGCGACCTGACGTTCCGCCTGATGGCACCAGATGGCACCAGCGTGACCCTGGCCGCACGAACCGGTGGAACCGGCAACAGTGGGGATAACTACACCAACACAATCTTCGATGATGAGGCCGCAACCGCCATCACGGCTGGCACGGCTCCCTACACCGGGCGCTTCCGGCCTGTCGGCCCGCTCTCGGCTCTGGACGGCAAACCTATCGCCGGCACCTGGCAGCTGGTCGCGATCGATAGTGCCTCGGTTGACATCGGCACTGTCACGGCCTTCGAGCTGGATATTGCGCCACAAAACTTTATCTGTGATGTGCCAGCGGTTGCTATCACCGGCCTGGCCGCCAGCAACGATGGCCCGACCGCGCTTGGCAGCGCCACCGCCCTGTCCGCCAGCGTCACCGGCGGCACAGACATCACGTACACGTGGAACTTCGGCGATAGCGTCACCGGCAGCGGCGCCAACCCCACCCACACCTACGCCGCGCCGGGCAGCTACACCGCCACCGTGACCGCGACCAACACGCTGGGGTCCGCAACCGCCAGCACCACTGTCCTCGTTGCGGCGCCGATCGCCGGCCTGGCCGCCAGCAACGACGGCCCGACTGCGCTTGGTAGCGCCACCGCCCTGTCCGCCAGCATCACCGGCGGCTCGGGCGTCACTTACACGTGGGACTTCGGCGATAGCACCAGCGGCAGCGGCGCCAACCCCACCCACACCTACGCTGTGCCCGGCAGCTATACCGCTACCGTGACCGCGACCAATACGCTGGGATCGACAACCGCCAGCACGACGGTCATTGTCAACCCCGCTGAGGTCGAGCTGACGATCTATCTGCCGATCATCGTTCGCTAAATCGGTTCTCTGATCACACAGG
>JACCRK010000117.1 GCA_013813565.1 Herpetosiphonaceae bacterium | reverse complement strand
GCCGATTACGGGGCACGCGGCGCAGCCCCGTAATGGGATAGTGGCCCTGGTGCGGCTCCAGCAACGCGTCGAGGGCCGCCTGTTCGTCGTCGGTGAGATGGTCGGCGAGCAACGCGACCAAGCGTGCCTCTTCGGTCGTGATCGCTTTGCCAATAATGTCTTCCTGGAGATAGGTGTAGCCTGGCAGGATGATTTTGGCCGCAGCAAAGTGCTGGAGCACGACCCGGAGCAGATACGGGACTTTGGGACTGTGGCGTGCCGCGTGAGACGCCACCTGAAAGACGGCCTGCCGGTCAGCGGGGCGGCAGCGCCGGTAGGCAGTGAGGTCGAGGATGAACTGCCACTGCTGCTGGAAGGTGCGGTCGTTCGGGATGCGCACGCTGGTGGGATCGACGACGAGGCCATGGTGCTGGCAAATCCAGATCAGATCCGGAAGGACATCCGCGAGCGTGGGAACACTGAATAAGCGGGGTTTGGCCTTGAAATAGCCGAGCAGAAGGATAAAAAAGGCTTGGATGGCGCCATCGGTCCAGCTCGTCAGGAGCACCGCCTCCGCAGGCGTCAGCGCGAAATAGACCTGACGATCCTCGTCGGTGAACGTGGGACGGTCATACAGCGCGGTCCGGTCGGCGGGATCGAGCAGGCGCAAGCGTTTGGTCGATGTCGGTGATCCGCCACTCATTGGGTGTCCTCGTCACTGATCCAAGTCAATCGCGTGGGGACGTGCGCCACTGGTGCGCGTCCCCAGTATACCAATAACGACGCAAAATAGCCATTTTGCGCTTAAATATGCTATACTTGTCACAACCCTGAGCATGATGACCAACGGTTAACACTACTCTAAGCCTCGCAAAAAACGACGCAAAATGTTATTGCTGCGAAAGGACCGTCTTGATGTCCGCCGATCTGCTCATCCGCGACACCCTGAACCCGTTTGATCAGTGGCTGGAGCCGACGCATGGTGCAGCCACCCGCCGGCTCTATCGCCAGATTCTGGGACGCTTTGTGACCTGGCTTCAGGCCACGCACCCCGACAGTCCGCCGACCGTTGCCAATCTCTCGTCACGGGATGGTGCACGGTATCGGGAATGGCTGCGCGCCCAGCAGCCGCCCAAAAAACCTGCTACGATCAATACCGCTTTGGCTGCCCTGGATACCTGGGGTGGCTGGGCCGTGCGAGCAGAGCTGCGCACCGATAATCCCTTCGCTACCCTTGGGCGCGTGCGCGATGTCGATACCGAGCGGGCACCCAAGGCACTCTCTCCCACCCAGCAGGATGCCCTGCTCAAAGCGGCGGGTCGTGGCCGGCACGCTGCCCGAGCAACGATCATCATCAGCCTGCTCCTGCATACCGGGCTGCGGGTTGCGGAACTCTGTGCGTTAACCTGGGGCGATCTGGTGGTGGAGGAACGATCGGGGCAACTACGGGTCCGCGCTGGCAAGGGGGGCGTGGCGCGGTCGGTGCCGCTCAATGTGGAGGTACGGCGGGATCTGTGGCACTGGGCGGTGGCGCAGACCACCCTGGCTAACGATGAAGCGCCCGACGTCCGGCTGCGGTGGACCGCGACGCATGCCCAGCTCCTGATGGCGTGGATTGGGCAAGAGTCCACACGGCCAGTGATCGGCAGTCAAAAAGGGGGACCGCTGCGGCCGCGCGCGGTGCAAACGGTGATCACGACGGTCGCCTATCACGCGAAGATCACCGAGCCGCTGGTGACCCCGCATGTGCTGCGCCATACCTACGCGACGCAACTCGTGAACAATGGCGCCCCACTGACGGTGGTCGCCACCCTGCTCGGCCATCAACGTTTGAGTACCACCGCCATCTATACCAGACCCAGCAGTCAGGAGTTAGCGCGCTGGACGGATACTCTGGCACTCGATTAATTATGAACGACAAGCGGTGCCCATGGTCGCTCCAACCCATCATGATGTTCTGCATTTCAGCCCTTTGCGGTGATTATTGGGAGCCGCTATGATCCGCTAAATCCCATCGTGTACTCAGCCCGCCACGATCAATGCGAGAAAGGATCCCGCCGATGACTACGCCACCTCCTCCCCTCGCCGATGCCGCCGCCGCGATTGCGGCCGGCGATCACCAACGCGCCCGCCATCTCTTGCTCCCTGTCATCCGTGCGAATCCCCAAATCGGGGAGGCATGGTATCTACTGGCCCAGATCGTTGACAATCCCGCCCAACACCAAGAGTGTCTCCAGCGGGCGGCTGCGGCGGGATTTGCGCCTCCTACCGCGCCCTCAATTCCCTCGCCCGCTCCTCCGCCCGTGATGCCGGTGCCGCCGCCGAACGTGCAGACTGCGGCGGCACTCGCCGGTCGGAACATTCAGACACATTGGCTCATGATCGGTGGCGCATTGGTGGTGTTCGTTTTCCTCGGCATTGTTCTGGCAGCGCTGCTCCAACCACGCCACCAAACGATCGGGCTCGTCTCACAGCCCACCGGCACGCTCGAGGCACGAGCACCAACGCGTACCCCGCTACCACGACGAACTCCGACACTCACACAAGGATCCTCGATCCCAATGCCTGGTTCACCCGCGTCCGCTCTCCCAACCCTTACGCCGGTCGCGCAACCTGCGGCCATCGTGACGTATCGCACCAGCCTGATCGGGCATACCAGCGTGGTCTGGAAGGTGGCCTGGAGTCCCGATGGGACGACGCTCGCGTCAGTGTCGGCCGATAAAACAGTGCGGCTCTGGAAGGCTGATGGGAGACCCATTACCACCCTGGCGGGGCATACCCTTGGGGTTTGGACAAGTGCGTGGAGTCCCGACGGGAAGATACTTGCCTCCGCGTCAGACGATACCACTGTGCGGTGTTTAAAGTCAATTAGATTTGCCGGCTTATTGCATCACGGAAGAATCTTACCCGAGGTGGTTGTCGTTGCCTCAGCCGGATCATACCGTGCCTCAGCGCAATCGACACCCAGAGGTGGTCGTTGCCTCACGCACATCGTACCACACCTCAGCCTCTATGACACCCAGCGGATACTCCATCGGGGTAATGCACGACGTTAGCGTGTCTGGCTCGAACCGGCCCGTGAGAGAAGCGCTGAGGCTGAAGCGTTTGCGGCAGCTCAGCCTACTGGCTCAGCCTCCGCTGGCACCAGCCGCCGGCCCAACTCCATGCGCAGGCGGGGCGGCAGCGCCGCGAAGGCATCCTGCTGCAGCCACTGGTCGTCAAAGCGGAGCAGCGCCTGCGCCCGCCATTCACCCAGAGGGTGCCCGACGCGGCGCTGCAATGTCCGCAGCTGCCCGTCGGGAAACTGCCCTGGATAGCGGTGTTGGAGGTCCTGAAACACCGACTTTGCGGTCCGTTCGGGCTGCGCGGAGAGCCACGCCCACACCTCCTCCCAGACCGCCGCAAACGGGTCGATCCGGGTCCGATGTAAGCGCGGTTGCGGGGACGTGCTCCGGTGACTAGCGCGGGCTTTCGGGAGCGTGGTGCTATCCAAGCCCAGCCCGCCGGTGGGTGCGTGCGCGTGTGGCCCGAGGCCATGGGTCTGGGCGAATGCCAGCGCAGCGGGCGGCAGCGCCGGCGGCGTCACGGGGGTGCTGGCCACCACCGCGTGCCGCCACAACGCATCCTGGAGCAGGCTGATCTGGCGCAGCAGGTGCACGGGGTCCAACGTGGCAAAAAGTTGCTCCAGGTAGACCTGCTGATCAGCCGTGAGCACGGCGCTGGCCATAACCCGTTGGAGCGGCGTCTGGGCCTGGTCGTAGCGCCGGGTGGTGCGGGCGCCGTCCCGTGTCTTGGTCTGGAGCTTGACCGACGGCTGGAACAGGTTGACGTACAAGCGCACGGCCCGGTACAGCTCGGCCAGTTGCTGGTAGGCCGCTTCGCCTTCAAAGCGGTCATAGCCGATAATCTGGCGCACCACGGCCCCATTTTTCTGTTCAACAAAGCACTGATCGTTGCTCTTGCCGGTGCGTCCGCGGGTAAACGTCACCTGCGCGTCGGCACACCACCCCAGGAGACCTGCGTTGATGAATTCGCTGCCATTGTCGGTATCCACACCCAGCAAGGGGAACGGGAGGAGCTGACGGACGCGCTCCATAGCCTGGATGACGGTGTGCTGGCTGCGCAGAATCAGGGCCTGGCATTCGACCCAGCCCGTGGCCACGTCGGTCACGGTGAGGGTACAGAGAAACGCCCCGTCGGTCGCGCCGCCACAATGGGCCACGAGATCGGCTTCCACAAACCCCGGAGCCAGGTCGTTCCAATCCTGGAAGGTGCGAATCGGGATCTGTTTTTTGAGCAGGGTACCGGCTTTGGTGGTGGATTTGCCCCGGAGGTGGTGATCGGCGCGGGCGGTGCGGAGCAGGCGATCGGCGGTGGCCGGACTGAGCGTGAGCACGGCGGTCCGCACCGCGTCAGTGAGGTGGAGATGGTCATGGCGTTCGAGCTGGGGGACGAGGACCGGCAGAAACGGAACCAGGCGCTTGGCGCAAATAGCGTTGGCGGCCAGCCAAGCGATGATCAGGGCCTCCTGGACAGCCGGGCCATAGCGGGGTTTCCGGGAGCGGGTGGGGACTGCGAGCGGCAGCTGCGGCTGGGTGAGGAGCCGAATAGCGTACTTGCGGGCATAGCCAGTGGCGGCCACAAACGCGTCGAGAATCTGCGTTTTTTGGGCATGGGTGGCATCGCGATACCGCGGGGCGATCTGGGCGAGCAACTCGCGTTTGGACTGGAGACTCATGAGTGACCTCACAGTGGCCCTCCGCACGAAAAACGGCGTCGGGTACCATTATTCGTGAGGCAACCACTCCGTCAAGGGTAAGATTCTTCGTGATGCCATGCGCGCATAGAATATTTTGACCATGCACATTAGATTAAAATTCTAATATGCATGGTCATTGCACTACATTTTGATTATTAACATAATCAACTCCTTACTGTCAGTGAGTTGGCTTGCTCACCCCGCAATCGGTGGACTTGGCCAGAGCAGATGTCACACATATGGGAAGCTCTAGTCCCACAGGCGAATGATCGCATTTAGGCTTTTGTAAAAACCTAAAACCTATTAGGATCTATGTATGCCTGAGCGTCAATCCGTGGGAGAATATCTTCCCACGGGCGTAACATGTGGTGTGGCCAAGCCCACCGCAATCGGCCTGGCTAAAGCCTCGCAGAGCAAACGAGAAGCGCCCCGGCGTTGTCCCCAAGGGGGCTTATCTTGCCTTCTCGCTTGCAAGACTCCTCTACTCTTGCTCTATCGTGCCACATAACCCACCCAGGAGGGTACACGCTACAGCGCTGGCCACTTCGATATTGCAACACCGATCCCTGGGTCAAACCTGTATAAAACCTACCATTCTTCCAGCTGACAATGGCAACGAAAAAAGCAGCAACGTCAAGGATACATAGCCGCCGTTCAGTCTGATAACCTGCTTCTACTGGCGTTCACAATCCATGATTCGGTAACTAGGCAGGTTTGCACTCTACCTTATACCATTCAGCTATAGAGACAGTGCATTGACGGCATCAACGAAATAGGGATAGCCCGTGAGCGATTGGAGCATCGCGTCCGTATACGACCGAAAGACATCCCCTAACCGCTGCCGGAGCGCATC
>JACCRK010000115.1 GCA_013813565.1 Herpetosiphonaceae bacterium | reverse complement strand
GCGTCGCACGCTGGCACGAACAGGCCCGGCGCGCTGCGAGCTAGGGGTCAGAGGTTAGGGGTCAGGGGACCCTGGTACAATCGTGGCTGCTTTGGATAAGGTGCTGACCTATGAAACGTCTGTTCCTTGGCAGTGGGATTGTGCTTGGTCTTGCGGCAGTGCTCGTCCTCCTTGGCTGGATCCGGTCACTTGACGCTCCAAAAGCCCAGTATCCGCTGTATCCTCATAGCGAATACAGTCTCTTCCATTCGCCATCACAGGTCGGAGGGAAAACAAAAGCGGCCTGGCTTGAATTTCGGACCAGCGATTCTTTTGCGGATATCCGTAATTTTTATACGACCACGCTGGTACCCGAACATTGGATTCTCACGGTCGATATGCCGAACCGCCTCGTATTTCAAAAGACGTGGTCGGAGCGTGATCGGGCGGAGGAACTCATTATTCAGATTCGTTCCACCACGGAGGCGCTGAGCGGCACCGTCGCGTATCGCGAGTATCTGTATAAAGGATGTGCCGCACCAGTATTGTGCTGAACTGACCAGCGATCCGTTCTCCGAAAGGTAGTGTTATGGGCAAACGCTCTCATCCTGGTGCAAAAACCTGCCGCACACCTATAGTTATATCTCTGCTTGACTCTCAGCGTATAGTGAGGAGGAGCAGAGAGGGGACACTAGCTGATTAAGCTTGGGGGATTTCGATGAGCGACCTTGTTGGCCGAACGCTCGGCGCGTACCGAATCATCAGTCAGGTTGGGCTTGGCGGCATGGCGACGGTGTTCAAGGCCTTCCATCCGGCCATGAACCGCTATGTGGCGATCAAAGTTCTGCCCGTCCATCTGGCCCGCGACGCCAGCTTCCGCGCCCGCTTCCAGCGCGAGACCCACACGATCGCCGGCCTGGAGCACCGCTACATCCTGCCGGTCTACGATGTCGGCGAGGACGATGGGATTCCCTATCTGGTGATGCGCTACACCGAGGGTGGCACCATGAGCGACCTGCTCGCCGCCCACAATCTCGGCCTGGATCAGGCGGTCCGGCTGGTTGGCCAGGTGGCTGAGGCGCTCGGCTATGCACATCAGCGCGGGATCATCCACCGCGACATCAAACCGGCCAATATCCTGATCGGCCCCGACGGCGCGGCGCTGCTTTCGGACTTCGGCATCGCCAAGATTCTTGAGGGGACGCTCAATCTGACCGGCGAGGGCATGATGATCGGGACGCCGTTCTATATGGCGCCGGAGCAAGTTCGCGGCCAGCCAGCTGATGCGCGCAGTGACATCTACGCCCTGGGTGTGGTGCTGTTTGAGTCCACCACCGGCCAGCGCCCGTTTATGGCCGAGACACCGCTGGCGGTCGCCCTGATGCACATCCACGACCCGCTCCAGCTGCCCAGGCAGATCAACCCACTCCTGCCCGAATCGCTGGAGCGGGTGATCCTGCATGCCATGGCCAAGGATCCGGCCGACCGGTTTCAGACCGCCGCCGAGTTTGCCCAGGCCCTCCAGGAGCTGGATCAGCCGATCTCCGCCCGCCCCGCTGTCCCGGCGGTCCCGGCAACGGTCGTGCTGCCGGAGACGCTGGCCCCGGCACCAGCCCCGCCCGCAGCGCGCCAAGGCGTGTCCCGCTATGCGCCCTGGCTGATCGGGGCGCTGCTGGCGATCGCCCTGGTCGCGGTGCTGCTCAGCCGCAATACCTCCAGCCCGACCAGCGTGGCGACAAGTTCGCCCAGCCTGCCGGCAGCCAATGCGCCCAGTGGTCTGGCCGCCGAGGTGAGCCAGATAGTGGTGCGCGATGAGATCACCTGGGCGGCGACCTCCGGCGGCCTCGTGCGCTGGGGCAGCGACTTGCAGGGCCAGCTTTTCGATACGGCAAACTATGGCTTCGAAGATTCCGACATCCAGACCGTGGTGGCGGCCAGCGATGGCACGCTGTGGGTTGGCGGCGGCGGCGTGGGCCACCTGCGGCCGACTGACAATACGCTGCGCATGCTGGCGTTCTACACCCACGAGGATGGCCTCGGCACGCGGGTGGTTCGCACGCTGATGCAGGACAGCGATGGCACGATCTGGGCGGGAGGCCCGCCGCAGGAGAATATTCCGCCGATCAGCCACTTCGATGGCGAGCGCTGGCGCACCGACGAGCTGCCAATGGACGCCCCGGAGCTGGCCGGCCTCAATCTGAATGTGCGGGCGCTTTTTCGCGCCAGCGACGGATCGCTGTGGGTTGGACTGGACACCAATGGGATTCTGCGCTGGGATGGCGCCGGCTGGACCCATTTTGGCCCCGACCAGGGCCTGGCGCTCCCGGCCAACGCCGAGGCCGACGTGCGGATCCGCCGCTTTGCCGAGGACGCCACCGGGGTGTTGTGGGCCGCCGCCAGCGAGCGCGGACTGCTGCGCTTCGACCCCGCCGCCGGGCGCTGGATCCAGGTCGATGTGCTGGGGTCGGGGATCATTCGCGGGGTGGCGCGGTTTCCCGATAACAGCCTGTGGGTGGCAGGCGAAGATCTGGTCGCCAGCAGCACGAATGGCGGGCAGGACTGGGCGCTACAAGGCGCGGCCGACAGCAACGTCGGCCAGGATATCGGATCGCTGGCCCAGGATGGCGCGGGGCGGGTCTGGGCCGGCGCCTATGACGGCGGGGTCAGCGTGTTCGATGGGACGAGCTGGCGCCCCTTGCAGCGCTGAGCAGGACATACCACGTGGTTAAACAGCGCCGCCCATCAGAACAATCTGATGGGCGGCGTGGTTTGTTGGGACTACATTCGGCTACGGGCTGACCGGCTCGGTGGCCCGAATGTTGTTGATGATCGCGCTGGTGTCAATCAGCGGGGTGGCATCGCCGCCGCTAAACACCGGCAGCTTGCCATCCCAGCGCAGCATCATCTGATAGCGGATCAGCGAGTCGTTGACGCTCTGCGAAAGCAGCTTGTTGGCATCGGCCTGGGCTTTGGCACGAATCAGGGTCGAGTCGGCGTCGCCCTGGGCGGTGGCGCGCTGGGCGTTGGCCTCACCTTCAGCGACAACCTGATCCTGCTCGGCCTTGATCTCGGCCTGCTCCAGCTCGTAGCGCTGGCGCTCGGCGGCCTGCTGGGCGGTGATTTTATTATCCAGCGCCACCTTCAGGTTGTCCGGCAGGTGGACCTCGCGGATCACAAAACCCTCCAGGATCAGGAAGCGCCGGTCGAACTCGAACTTCAGCTGCTCGGATACCTTAGCTGCCAGCTCGGAGCGCTGCTCGCCGCTGATCTCCTCCCAGCCGTAGGAGCCGGCCAGGTTAGCCAGGGCCGAGCGGGTCTGCTGGCGCACCACCTGATCCCGAATCACGCTGATATCCTGGCCGCCCCAGGCGCTGTACAGGTCGGCGGCGCGACTTTGATCCACCCGAAACTGCACCGACACGTCCAGGTTCAGCTGCTGGGCCTCCTTGGACTGGATCTTGATCGAGTCATCGGTGCCAGTCGAGCCCTCGTCGCCGCTTTGTACCATCGTATAGGTCTGAATTGTGATCGGGTACTGCTGGATGGCGCTGGTAAATGGGTTGATCAGCGTCCAGCCGGGCTCCAGGGCACCGGTTGTCACGCTGTTGGTGGCCTTGTTGAACTCAATCCCCACGTAGCCCGGCGGAATCGTCCGCCACGACATCAGCAGAATCACCAATGCGGCCAGCGCGATCGCGCCGCCAATCGCCAGGCTGGCGATCCGCCGCATGTTGGGAGCACCTTTTTTACTCGTTGTCATTATCGTTCCTTTCATCATCGCCGCTTGCAGCGTCGCCAGTATCCCGCCACCAGTCCATCACGACTGGGGCTAACTCCACACCAAGTCGAAAGAATATCACCACCACAATCACCGCGATCACAATCTCGGCCAATGTTCGGCTCATCGCTGCCTCCTGTATCAGCTGGTGCTGATAGTAGATTCTACGTGCTGGCTCAGCAATACGTTACGGCCGAGTGTTAGAGATGTGTTGGAGTCTAGGCCCGCTCCGCCGCCAGCACCTTGTAGCTGTCGTTGCCGGCCAGCTCGCGCCCATTGCCAAAGGCGGCCTGGATATCCGGCTCGTAGCGCAGAAAGCGATTTACTACCAGCACCAGCGCTCCGCCAGGGCGCAGCACCGAGTGGGCCTCGGCGATAAAGCGCCGACCGATCACATCGGTGCGGGCGCGGCCCACGTGAAAGGGCGGATTGCTGACCACCAGATCGAACTGCTGGCCGGCGACCGCCGCCACGCCATCGCTGGCCAGCACCCGCCCGGCGACCCCGTTGCGCTCCAGATTGCGCTCAGCCAGCGCCACCGCGACCACACTGCTATCGACCAGCGTCAGCGTCGCCGAGGGCACCAGGCGCTTGATAACCAGCGCGATCATCCCGGCGCCACAGCCGAGGTCGAGCACCTCGGCCCCCTCAGGGACCTCCAGCGCTTCCAGCAGCATCGCAGTCGCCGGATCGAGGTTGCCGTCGGCGAAGACGCCAGCGCTGTGCTCGATCGTCAGCGTCACGCCGTGCACGGTGATGGTGCTGTGCTGCGGCTCGCGGGCCGGGTCCGTCCAGGCGGCCGGTCGCTCGGCGGCCAGGACCCGATGGCCTTTTTTGTAGATCATCACCGAGCAAGGCCCGACCAGCGCGGTCAGATCGCGCTCGGCGCCGCCCATCCCGGCATTCTTGCCACCGCCGACCGCGATGATCCCACCAGGTCGAACGTGCGCGGCGGCCAGCGCGATCAGCTCGGCGCCGCGGCGGGCATCGGGCCACCAGACAATATTCAGCAGCGCCAGATCGAACGGCTGCTCAGGGCGCAGATCGCTGGTCGTCACAAAGCTGGCCTCCAGTCGAG
>JACCRK010000114.1 GCA_013813565.1 Herpetosiphonaceae bacterium | reverse complement strand
ATGCTGATGGCGGTGGCGCGATCAATCACCCGCTCGGAGGCGCGCGACCACGAGATCCCCGAGATCGTGATGCGTGAGACCAATGGCTGGGTCGCCCAGGATGTGCCGCCGCACACATTTGTGGCGCTGGCCTATGCCACCCTCGATACCACCGGACGAACCCTGTCGCTGGCCAACGCCGGTCAGCTCGACCCGCTGGTGCTGCGCGCCGATGGCTCGCTGGAATATCTGACGGCGCCCGGCCCGCACCTGCCGCTCGGTATCCTGCCTGATACTCCCTATGAGCAGGCCTCTTTTGCCTTGTATCCGCACGATCTGGTGCTGTTCTATACCGATGGCGTGGTCGAGGCCCAGACGGCCGGCGGTGAGATGTGGGGCTTCGAGCGCTTTGAGGAGCTGGTGCAGGAGCGTGGCCATCAGCTGAGTCCCGATGATCTGATCACGGCTGTCATTGCAGCGATCAATCTGTTTATCGATCACCACCCGCAGCACGACGATATTACGCTGGTGGTGCTCCAGGTCGATGCGTAGGGCGGGGGTGAGTCGCTAGTAGCTGGTAGCAGCTAGTCGCTGGAGCAAAAAATCCCCTGTACGGCAGGTTTGCCCACCGTACAGGGGATTTTTTGCTCCAAGTATCTCGATTCGGCAGCGACTCTGTTCTAGGTACAAGCCACGAGCCACGAGCTACCAGCCGCTAGCTGCTAGCTACCGACTCCCGATCCAGCACCCTGCCTGGCAGCCAGATGGTAAAGGTTGTCCCGTGGGGCGGCTCGCTGGCGACCTCAATCTGGCCTGCGTGGGCCTCGATGGCGAGCTTGCAGAAATGCAGGCCCAGGCCGCTGTTGCGCTGCCGGCTGCTGGTCGGGCCGGTGACGCTGAAGCGCTCAAACAGCTGCGCCTGCTGCTCGCGCGGAATGCCCGGTCCATTATCGTGAACCTGGATCTGCACGCCCTGCTCATTACACTCGGCCCGAACCGTGATCACGCTGGTGATCGGGGTGTGCTTGATCGAGTTGGAGATCAGGTTCCCCAGCACGCGCTCCAGCAGATGGCTGTCCACATAGATCGACGGCATCTGCGCAGGCAGCTCAACGGTCAGCGCTTTATGCTCCTGATTGGCCCAGGTGCGCATATCGGCGACGCAGCGATCCAGCAGCGCGCCCAGATTCACCGCCTCAAGCCGCAGCTCCAGCCGGCCTTCTTGCAGGCGGGCGCTATCCAGCAAATCGGTGACCAGATTAATCATGGTGACCGACGAGCGGCGGGCGCCCTGGATCAGCTCGGTCTGGTTGGGCGTGACCGCGTCACGTTTCAGAATATCAAGGTAGTTGATGATCGCCGTGAGGGGGTTTTTCAGATCGTGGACGATCATCTGGGTCATTTGCTCTTTGGTCTGCTCGCTGCGCTGAAGCTGCTCATGCTCGCGCTTGAGGGCCTGATAGAGCCGCGCATTGGTTAGCCCGGTCGCCAGATGGGCGGCCACCGACTGGAGCATGCTCTCCATCCGCGTATCGAGCTCTTCGCTCTCGGGCAGTTGGAAAAACAGCACGCCAATCAGATGATTGTGGTGCGACAGTGGCACCAGCAGCGCCTCGCTCCCGTTGATCGCCAGCGGCTTCAGCCCGCCATCGAGCGTGACATTGTACGGAACATCGGTCGACAGCAGCCACTTGAGCGGCAGGGCGGTCGAGGGTATTCGCACCCGGGCCGCCGCCGGCTGGCCGTTGACGATATGGTGGTTGGCCTCGATGGTCATGGTTGCGTCTTCGATCAGCCCAACTGCGGCCAGCGCGGCATTGGTGGTTTTTGCCAGCGTCGTGACCACGTTCTGGATCAGTTGGTCGGCGGAGAGGTCGAGCGTGACCGTGTGGCTGATATCAACCAGCGCCTGCTGCCGCCGCGCCTGCTCGCGATCCAGGGCCACCACTGATACGGCGTGCTGCAGCAGATCGAGCTGATCCTCGGCCATGGCGAAGCGCTGGCGCAGGTCGCGACGCAGCTCCGGGATCGCCTGCCGATCGCCATTCTCCAGGGCTTCGAGCAGCGTGGCCATGCCGTCCTGAAAGGCCATCCGCTGCCGCTCAACGGTGGAGCCAAGCAGCAGACCTTCGACGGCGCTGGTCAGCGAGCCGGTGCGCTCCACGCCCATCAGCACGCCATACGTCACTACGATGACCGCGCTCAGCAGTAAAGCATGATAGCTCCAGAACGATAGCTGCCAGAGTATCCCATACTGCACCGCCAGCGCGGTTTCGGCCAACAAAATTGCCCCAATCACCAGGGTTGCCAGCGGGCGCGTTGGGCTGCGCCACCAGCGCCGCCCATAGATCAGCGCGGCAAATCCGTAGAGCAGCAGATTGAGCGAGGTGAGCACTGGAAAGACGCGCGGCGCCAGATCGATCAGCTGCTGCTGGATGGTTTTCGACGCGCTAGCCGCTGAGTCGGCGGCGGCTACCGAGTGGCTGGGGACGTAGAGCAGCATAAACAGCGTATAGGCCAGCCAGAGGCTGAATCCCACTACGAGCCAGCCGCGCCAGTGTTCGATCAGCCGCGACTGTTCGGCGATGCGTTGGTTGGTGCTTAGCGCCAGGATAATGGCCGCAGCCAGCAGCGCCAGCGGCGTTGACCACTGGGTGGCGTGGCGGGTGTTGGTAAAAATTACCCCCGGTGTCGAGACTGCATGGATGAAGAAGATGGTTGAAAGCGCTAGAAAGGCCATGCCAATCAGCAAGACCCGCCCGTCGCGGCGCACTACCGCCGCTCGCAGCACCAGACCGGCCATCAGCATGGCGATCACGCTTGAGACGGTTACGATCCAGAAGTGGCCTAGCGGGGACTGAACCTTAACATCAAGCGCCGGGGCCAGCCGGAGCAGCAGCAGCAGCAGCGGGCCGATCAGTAGCGCGCCGCCAATCATCCACCAGCGTCCGTGGCGGGCAGGCGGATCGGCAGTGGGAATATGGGCTGATGTTGCAGCTGAATCCATCAAATTGTCCTGCTATTAGCTGAATCAAGCGTTGGCGCGGGGATACCGTGATTATTATAAACTAAATCCAGGGCTAAATCTGCTTGCAATTTGATGACAATCCATAGTTTAAAGGCCAGATACGGGCCTGGGTAAAACGCTTGGCTCGGCCCGCTCTGGCGCCAGTCACCCCATCGGCGGCGGCGGGATTTTGCGATTATGAGAGGATATTAATCTCCATTAAATCGGCTCCCCGCCGTTTCGCCGCCCATGTGGATAACGCTTTTTTGGCGCATTATTATCGGGCGGATTGTGACGATGGCTGCTCGTAGTTTTAGCAGTCACTTTCCATAAAAACACTACATCTAGTGTTGACAGGACACGTGACCTACTATATATTGTGTCGACTACGACAAAACCTCGACGCTGTACAAAAACCCGAGTACCAAATGTGCTACGTTTTCTGCTTGTGAAAAGCCTTTTTTCACGGGTATTATTTGTTATGTTTTTTGTTTTGAAACGATAGGACCAACCCATGACAGAGCAGGCAGTGCTCCCCAGGAATGGCGATACGCCCCACGATGATCTTGCTGTTGTCCCACCAACCACAATCCTCAAGCGCGATGGCCGCGAGGTTGAGTTTGATGTTGGCCGGATTGAAAATGCGCTGACCCGCTGCTTTGCCAGCTTTGGCCGCCGCCCGCACACCCATGTGGCCGAGCTGGCCCAGCGGGTCGTGAATATTATTGCGGCGAAACACTCCGGCCGGCCCAGCGTGGAGGAGGTGCAGGATACTGTCGAGATGGTGCTCCAGGCCGCCGGCGAGTTCGAGGCCGCCAAGCGCTATATCCTGTATCGCGCCGAGCACGCCAAGGAGCGCGAGCATCGCCCGGTCCCCGATGCCGTCCGCCAGGCTTTCGCCCAGAGCGATCAGTATTTCCCCACCGCGCTCCAGAAATTCCAGTTTTTCGATAAGTACTCGCGCTTCGACTATGACCTCGGCCGTCGCGAGACCTGGATCGAGACCGTCGATCGGGCGGTGAGCTTTCTGCGCGAGCTGTCCGAGAATAAGCTCGATAACGCCACCTACGAGCGGATCCGCAGCGCGGTCCTGGAGATGCGCTCGATGCCGTCGATGCGCCTCCTGGCGATGGCCGGCCCCGCCGCCCGCCGCACCAATGTGGCGATCTATAACTGCTCCTATATGCCCGTCGATAGCATCGACTCGTTTGTCGAGGCGCTGATTATTTCGATGAGCGGCTGTGGTGTGGGCTTTTCGGTCGAGAGCAACTATGTCGAGCAGTTCCCGCGCATCAAGCGCCAGTCCGGCGCCGCGCCTATCAGCTATGTCGTCGAGGACTCGGCCGAGGGCTGGGCCGAGGCGCTGCGCTTTGGCCTCCAGACCTGGTTCGACGGCGGCGATGTGCGCTTCGATCTGTCCCAGCTGCGCCCCGCCGGCGCGCCCCTGCGGATCAAGGGCGGCCGCGCCTCGGGCCCCGAGCCGTTCCGCCAGATGTTGGATTTCTGCCGCTCCCGCGTGCTGTCGCGCCAGGGTTCGTTCCTGCGCTCCCTCGACGCCCACGATATGATGTGCTCCGTGGGTAACGCGGCGGTCTCGGGCGGCGTCCGTAGAACAGCAATGATCTCGCTGTTCGACTACGATGACACCGAGATGCGCCAGGCCAAAGATGGCGACTTCGACCGCGAGAACAGCCAGCGCTGGAACGCCAACAACTCGGCGGTCTGGCCGGCCCGCGGCCTGACCCAGCTGGAGGTTGTCCAGCAGGTGCTGGATATGGTCTCGTCGGGCCGTGGCGAGCCAGGTATCTTCAATCGCCAGAGCGCGATCGATATGCGCCCGGAGCACCGCAAGCTGGCCGAGTTTGGCACCAACCCGTGCGTTACAGGCGAGACGTGGGTATTGACGGATAAGGGTCCTCGTCAGGTTGCAGATCTTGTTGATACTCAGCACGGTTCGGTGATTGATGGGAAAACTCACACCACAACCGAACAAGGATTTTGGGAAACGGGAATTAAACCAGTTCTTCGTCTGCAAACAAACGAAGGCTATACCCTCCGTCTTACCACTAATCATAAAGTTCTCGCCGTACCATATCACTCTCGAAAAGTCGAACGGCTTGAATGGATTGAAGCAGGAAATCTCAAACCAGGGGATCAAATCAAGCTGCATAACCACCGTTCTTTTGCCTGGGATGGCGAAGGTCATGAGGATGAAGGCTGGTTGCTCGGCTCGTTGATTGGGGATGGAACATTCGATAAAATTACCGCCCACCTCGTATTCTGGGGCGAATCTCGTCAAGAAATGTCGCAACGTGCCATCCAAATGTTGAAATACATTGGTAAGCCGCGCTCAGATTTTAAAGGCTGTGATCAGCCCGAGTATAATCGAACCACAGTTACTACCACGGTTCTGCGTGATTTGGCTGCAGATTATGGCGTGTATCATCGTAATAAACGCATCACACCTCAGATTGAAGCAACATCAAGTGCATTTCATTGCGGATTCCTACGGGGCTTGTTTGATGCTGATGGCACAGTAATTGGCACTCAAACTAAAGGAGTTAGCGTTCGATTAGCTCAATCTAATTTAGAAACGCTCCAATCTGTTCAAAGAATGCTACTTCGTTTAGGAATCGCGTCAACTATCTATGAAAATCGCCGTCTAGAAGGATTACGTTTTCTTCCTGACGGAAATGGCGGAAGCAAGGAATATGAATGCCTTGCTCAACATGAATTAGCTATTGCGAACGATAATCTTCAGATTTTCGCTTCACTTATTAATTTCTCTGAGCCTGAGAAAAAATCTCGGCTGGAAGAGAAACTTTCTAATTATCAGCGTGTCCCTAATCGTGAGCGTTTTATCGCTACACTTAAATCAATTGAACCTGATGGCGAAGAACTTGTTTATGATTGTTCTGTGCCTGATATCAACGCATTTGATGCCAATGGATTATATGTTCACAACTGTGGAGAAATAATCCTGCGCCCTTATCAATTCTGCAACCTGACCGCCGCCGTGGCACGGGCCGACGACACCTACGAGACGCTGCGCGAGAAGGTGGAGATTGCGACGATTATCGGCACAATCCAGTCGATGGGCACCCACTTCCCCGGCCTGCGCCCGCAGTGGAAAGAGAACTGCGAGGAGGAGCGGCTGCTCGGCGTGGATATTACCGGACAAATGGATAGCATGGTCGCGCAGGACCCCGAGGTGCAGCGACGCCTCAAGCAGGTCGCGATCGACGTGAATAAAGAGTACGCGGCCAAGCTGGGCATCAACCAGTCGGCCTCGGTGACCTGCGTCAAGCCCTCCGGCAACAGCAGCCAGCTACTCGATTGCTCGTCGGGCCTGCACGCCCGCTGGGCGCCCTACTACGTGCGCAACGTGCGGGTCAGCACCCACTCGCCAATCTATAAGGTGCTGCGTGACGCCGGGGTGCCTATGGACCCCGAGAACGGCCAGACCCGCGCGGACGCGACGACCTGGGTCATCCACTTTCCGGTCAAGGCGCCCGAGGGGGCGATCACCCGCAACAGCCGGACGGCCATTGAGCAGTGCGACTTTTGGCTTCAGAATAAGATGAATTGGACGACTCATAATCCGTCAGTTACCATAACGTATAAACCGGACGAGGTCATGGACGTGATGAAGTGGATCTGGGATCACCGCGAGGTGATCGGCGGGATGGCATTCCTGCCCTCGTTCGACGCCAACTACGCCCAGCTGCCCTACGCCGAGATCTCGCAGGAGGAGTTCGAGAAGCTGGCCGCCGAGTTCCCGCCGATCGATTTCTCGAAGGTCTATCGGTACGAGGAGGAGGATCTGACGAATGCGGCAAATGAGCTCGCATGTAGCTCGGGCGCATGCGAAGTTGACTTTATGTAAAGCTGATATAAAAAGCCCCGCGTTGACGAAGAGTCAGCGCGGGGCTTTAGCCAGATGCATCGTCCATGCCGATCTCCAGTTCTCCGGCGCTGACCAGTACACCAGCATTGACCATCACTACACCAACAGCAACGCCTTAAGTTCTATGTTTCGGAGGAACTATGACTATATTGCATAACATTCAGATCAATGATGCTCTTATTCAAGGTGTAAATCTTTATAATCTCGGCAAAATTAACATTATTTGCGGTAAAAACAATAGTGGGAAAAGCACTCTTCTGTCATCTATAGGTAATAAAAGATTTAATCAAGGAATATTATTAGATGAAGAAATAATTATGTCATGCCTTGTTGATATTAATCAAGATAATTCTGAAATGAAAGACATAAATGAAGTTTGTGATGAGATTTGTGGTATTTTCAAAGAGAAGATATTTCCTTTTGAGTTCGATCTTTCTTTCTTGAAAGAAATAGCCGATAAGTACAAATTAAATCTAAGAGTTTTATATGATTATTTCAATAATAAATTAAAAACATCAATGGTGAATTTTTCTGAAGATAAAATCCATATTATTCTCCCGCAAAGAAATCTTAGTCTTAAATCTCAAATAACAGAGATAAAATCCCCAAATTATGATGGATCAAATATTATCAACTATCTGTTTTGGTTTAAAAATATAGGAAAATCCTCAGCATATAAAGATGTCTATCAAAAAGTAAGTGATGCATTCAGAGAGATATCTGGAGGATATGAATTTGATGTTGTACTAGAAGGACATAATAATATATCGCTTAATTTCTTTTACCATAATAGCGTATTTATGGATGTAGAATCTACAGGATTAGGATTAAGAAATTTATTAGTGCTAGTGTTCTTTTCATTATTTCCTAGTGATTCAGTACTACTTATTGAGGAGCCAGAAAATCACA
>JACCRK010000102.1 GCA_013813565.1 Herpetosiphonaceae bacterium | reverse complement strand
CCCTGGATGCGGTCGCCGGTCTGCGGCAGCTGGACGCCTCGGTCGCCGAGTGTTTCGCGATCTTCTCCTACGAGATGGCCGAGTCGAAGCAGCGCTTCGGGGCCGCCGGCGTGCGCCTGATCAGTCTGACCACCCTCAGCACGCTGCTGGAGGTGGCTACCGCCGAGAACTATATCCGCAGCGAGCAGCGCGACCTGATCGCCGACTGGTCCAACGACCCGGTTGGCTGGGCCACTCGCGCCGGCGTGGATGCGGAGGGCACAATCTGAGGGCTCCGGCGGCGCTCCATCGCTGTTGACAATCGACGAGGCTGGTTCGTACAATAGAGCATCGCTCCACCTTGCACCATAATCAGCTTGATTTTGCATTTAGCCCGAGGCATGATCAATGACCAATGCGCATGCTCCAAGCACAGGGTTGCTCGCCAAGCCGACGCTGCCGATTGCTGTGACGCTCCAGATTGCACGGGCTAAAGGCCTGGCGGCAATTGTGGTGCCGAGCAGCGACAATCCCAGCGTCAATGATCGGGCAACCCTGCTCTCGCTGGATGATCTCCAGGCGGCGCCGGCTGGAGCGCTGCTGAGCACACTGGCCGGAACACCAGTTTTTATCCATCAGATCAATCCTGACAATACCTGCACTTTTGCCGACCAGCCGCTGACCCCGACGCTCCCAGGTCCCCAGCGGAATCTGCCAGGCGAGAAGGATATCCAGCTGGCCGCAAATGAAGGCGACAGCCCAGCGCCGCCACGGGTGGTCAACGCCGCCATCTACTACGCCGACGATCCGCCTGAGCTGGTGCCGGCCACGGTCTCGCTGGCGCTTGAGCAGCGCTATCGGCTGCGGGTCACCATTGGCGCCCGCAGCGCCGAGTCGCGCCTGCCCAGCGACGCGCCCGCCATCCCTGAGCCGCCGCTGGATGCGCAGGGGCTGGACCTGTTTGTCAGCGTGATGACTCGCGGCGGGGCGCTGGAGTTTGCGGCGCCGACCCAGGTGCTGCACCTGCCGCAGCAGGGCGACAGCGCGCCGCTCAGCTTCACCTTCACGCCCAGGCAGGCCGCCGCCGACGTGCCGATCTGGGTCCACGTGTACTACAACTGGGTGTTGCTGACGACGGTCGAGCTGCACCTCGCCGTTACTGCAACCGAGGCCGATCTGCCGGCGCCGCTGGAGGCCAGGGTCAGCTACACCCGCAGCGCTGGCTTTGCCGACCTGGAGGCGCTACGGCCGAACGAGGTGGTGCTGAACATGTGGGCCGACGGCGAGATCTATCGCATGAGCGTGGCCTGGCCCGGCGACGGCACGAGCGGGCGGCGCGATCCCGCCCGTGGCCTGGCGGTGGCGCTGCCGGTCAACGCCCAGGCGCTGGCCAACGAGATCGTCGCCGCCCGCAATCTGCTCTACGACACCACCTGGCAGCCCTCCTACCGCCAGGGCGTGCGCGGCAAGCTGGCCGAGCGCCGCGAAAGCCTGTACCAGATGGCGGTCGCCGGCAACCGGCTCTACTCGGCGCTGTTCTATCCCTCGGGGGCCAGCGCCGAGCAGGCCGGCGCGGTGGCGGCGCTGCGTCAGTGGCTGGAGACAGTCGCCAATGCCCCCGCTGGCGCTCCCCGCCCAGCGATCCAGATTATCCACGACGGGATGCCGACCGGCCTGCCGTGGAGCCTGCTGTATCCCGATGCGGTCAACGAGCAGGGCGCGGTGGTCGCGGCCAAATTCTGGGGCTGTCGCTACCGTCTGGAGGTGCTGACCCAGCAGTTCGCCGAGAATGCCCAGCAGGCGCCAAGCCGGCGCGAGACCGTTAAAATCGTCGGCGGCACCTACAACTTTCGGGTGCCAAGCGAGGGCGGCACGCTAGAGGTCACCAGCGACCATCGCAAAACGCTGACCGACTGGGCTGCGCAGAACAGCCGCATCAGTATCGATCTCCGTGAGCAGGCCGACCAGAACTCGCTTGGCGCCCTGCTCAGCGATGGCGACCTGGTGTATATGTTCTGCCACGGCCACACCGCCAAAACCCCCGACGACACCTCGGATTGGGTGGCCCGCTTCAGGGACCAGATGGCCAAGCTGGCGCCCGCGACCAGAGAAAAGTACAGCGATCTGGTGAAACTCGCCCAGGATGGCTATCAGCCAACCGACCCCAACATTGGCGACAGTTGGCTGATGTGGAACAAGAGCCTGCTGCCGCTGCGCCTGCTCAGCCTGTGGGGCCTGAAGCTGCCGCGCAAGCCGCTGGTGATGCTGAACATGTGTGAGTCGGCGCAGGTGCTGCCCACCCTCAGCAGCGGTTTTATCCCCTTCTTCAGCCAGCTGGGCGCCCGCGGCGTGCTTGGCACCGAGTGCCCGATGCTGGCGCCGTTCGCCGCCGCCTTCGGCCAGAAGCTGCTTGCGCGCCTGCTGGCTGGCGAAAAGATCGGCGATATTCTGCCAGCCCTCCGGCTGCACTTTATCGAAGAAGAACGTAATCCCCTGGGCCTCGCCTACACCTACTATGGCGATGCCGATGTTTCGTTTTAAAACCATCAAGGCCACGCCCAGCAGCGACGCGCCAGGGCTTTGATGGGTATCTATCATCAATTCAGTATGGAGAACGCTCATGTCAGATGAAACCACCACCCC
>JACCRK010000098.1 GCA_013813565.1 Herpetosiphonaceae bacterium | reverse complement strand
GCTGGATCAATGAGAATATGATTATCCCGCAGCTCAGCTGGGTGGAGATCGATCTGGGCAACTGGCAGACCGCCCAGCAGCTGCTCGATCGCCTGCTACAGCGGCGCAGCTATGCGCTGAGCCCGCTCCAGCTGCACGCCGTGGTCACCCAGTGTGATCTCTGGCGGCGCCAGGGGCGGCTGGAGGAGGCCCGTCAGCTGCTTGAGCCGCTCGTGCAGTCCAACCACTTCGAGGATAAAGCGGCGCTGGGGGCCTGGACGGTGCTGGCGCAGCTGTATGCGCTTAATCAGCAGGATACCGCCGCCGTGCAGGCGCTCGACCAGGCGGTGGCGATCTGGCAGAAGCTTGGCGCTTCCTGTGATGAGGGGCTGCAGATTGCGACAGTCATCGCGATCTACAGCCGGGCTGGCCAGACTGCCCGGCTCCAGACCGTGATCGACGCCATCCACGCCTGCCCGCCCGCAGCGCCAGATTCGCTGGCCCACGTTTTTCGCAGCAACGTCGAAGGGGTCATCGCGCTGGCCGAGCAGCGCTGGCACGCGGCCGCCACGTATTTCAGCGAGGCCATCCCGCTCTTCCAGCGGATCGGCTTCGTCTACCACGAGGCGGCAGCCCAGCAGCATCTGGCCGAGGCCTATCTGCGCAGCCCGGCAGCGGCCACCCACACCGAGGCGATCAGCAGCGCGCTGCACACGGCCCGCGATACCTTCGAGCGCCTGGGCGCACCCCTGGACCTGGCCGATGTCGAGACACTGATCAAGCAGCACAATCTGCGCCGCCCCCGCCCGGCCAGCAGCCGCACGGTCGAGCTGACGCCCCGCGAGACCCAGGTGATCGCCCTGCTGGCGCGGGGTCTGAGCAACCGCGCCATCGCCGAAGAGCTGGTGATCTCGCCAAAAACCGCCGAGATCCACGTCAGCAATATCCTTGGCAAGCTGGCGCTGAGCTCGCGGGCGCAGGTGGCCGCCTACGCCGTCGAGCTGGGGCTGCTCACGCGCACCGAGCCGGACTAGGTAAACCCGCCCTGGCCCTTGTTCGAGGGCTAGGGCTGCTATTTTCCCAGCGCTCCACACGCGGCTGATCGATCGCCTATAATGTTCAGATCGAATCAGATACCAGCAGGGTAGCCATCGCCCATGAAACTCTATGCAATCAGCGACCTGCACGTCGGCCAGCCGGACAACCGGGCGGCCCTCCAGACCCTTCCGCGCCACCCGGACGACTGGCTGATTGTCGCCGGCGACATCGGCGACACCGTGGAGCAGATCACCTGGGCGCTAGATCTGCTTGTCAGCCGCTTCGCGCAGGTCCTCTGGACGCCGGGAAACCACGATCTCTGGACGCTGCCCCGGCCCGGCTTCCCGGCGCTGGCGGGTGAGGCGCTCTACCGGCACCTGGTGGAGATCTGCCGGCAGCGTGGCGTGCTGACGCCCGAGGACCCGTTTGTCCGCTGGCCCGGCCCCGGCGGCGCGTACGTGCTGGCGCCAACCTTTACGCTGTACGACTACAGCTTCCGCCCCGACCATATCGCGGTTGATCAGGCGGTGCAGTGGGCTGAGGAGGCCGGGATCGTCTGCACCGATGAGCATCTGCTGCACCCGACACCTTATCCATCGCGGGCGGCCTGGTGCCGGCAGCGCTGCGCCTACACCGAGGCGCGGCTGGACACGCTAGTCCCGGCCGATCCAATTGTGCTGATCAACCACTATCCCCTGCACCAGGACCATGCCCGGCTGCCGCTGATTCCCCGCTTTATGCCGTGGTGCGGGACGCGGCTCACCGAGCACTGGCCACGCCGCTTCAATATTCAGGTGGTTGTGCACGGACATCTGCACATTCGCAACACCATCTATCGCGATGGCGTGCGCTTTGAGGAGGTCTCGCTAGGCTACCCGCGCCAGTGGGACCGGCACCGCCCGCTGACCAGCTATCTGCGCGAGATCCTGCCGGGGCAGTGATGCGCCGCGCATCTCCGCCGCCCGTCCTCATACCAAAGTCCTAAGGGTTGCGGCCCTACCCCTAGCTACCCCTAGACCGCCCTCGCCCCATGAAGATAGATAGTTACCCTGATGTCTGCCGCGCCCCATTTCGCTAAGATATCCTCAGTCAGATGAACCAACACCGCAGCGCATAAGCCGCTCCACGGTGAAGGCAATTGAATTGAGGAGCCCGCCCATGATACCCAGAATAAATGATGACGTAATGCTCACGACAGTCAAAGACCATATGAATCAGAAGATGCTGGAGGCGCGCACCTATCGGCTGGTGCACAGCAATGAGCCGGTCGAGGCCCCGGAGCAGCCGCGGCGCAACCTGTGGAGCTATGTGTTCTTCTGGCGCCACTCCGGCTCGCACGCTTAAAGCGATGCGCCGATCGCCAGCGCACTTATCGTTACTAAACCGACCCCATCACCAGCAGCACGGGACGCTCGCCAGCAACGGCAGCGTCCCGTGCTGCTGGCGGTTTAGGCTACTAGCGCGGATGCTGGCCCGCCTCATCCATCTGGCTCCCTGCATACGTATATGCAGTGTAGGTCATAGGTGCCTTGCGCTAGACATAAAGTTGAATATACTTAAAGCATGCACGTGAGACTGCACAATATCAGCCGGAAGGAGGTGAAGCGAGTCGTGCTGTGGATCGAATATCCACCCAGCACATCGCCCCGTTATGAAAGCAGAACGTCGTGATGGTGAATCGATCGAACAACTGATTCGGCGTTTCAACAAGCAAGTTGTCGCTGAACGAATCACTAAAACCTACCGCGAGCGCATGCATTTCGTGCCCAAAAGCACCGAACGCAATGAGAAGCGCCGCCGTGCTGAACGCAACCGCCGCCGCAAAGATCGTGAGGCGGTCTAGATAGTCCGAAGATAGCGGATACCGCTGCAAAGCTGCTGGGGGTGTGCCAGCAGCTTTGTGGTTTTAGGATGGCTGCGTTCTCAAAGACGGGTGTGCTATAATATTCGGCAGTTCAACGCGATTTAAGGATACAAAATAACGCTATGGAAGCAGAAATTTTAGCGCGCCTGGCGAATGTCGAGGCCCGCTACAACGAACTTAACGATGAGATGAGCCAGCCTGAAGTGCTGACCGATCACGTCCGCCTGACCGCGCTCGCCCGTGAGCAAACCGAGCTTGGCGAGCTGGTCGCCCGCTACCGCGAGTATCAGCAGGTCGAGCGCAATCTGGACGAGGCTCGCGAGCTGCTCCGCGACGAGAGCGACCTCGATCTGCGCGAACTGGTGCACCAGGAGATCACCCAGCTCACCGATCGCGCCGCCGCCCTCGATGATGAGGTGCGGATTATGCTGCTCCCCTCGGACCCCAACGATAACAAAAACGTGATCGTCGAGATCCGCCAGGGCGAGGGTGGCGATGAGGCGGCGCTGTTTGCCGCCGACCTGTATCGGATGTACGGGCGCTACGCCGAGCAGCAGGGCTGGAAGATCGAGATTATGAACCTCAGTGAGAATGGCATCGGCGGCTACAAAGAAGTGATCTTCGAGATCAACGGCGAGGGCGCCTGGAGCCGGCTCAAGTACGAGGGCGGCGTCCACCGCGTCCAGCGCGTGCCCGAGACCGAGGCCCGCGGTCGCATCCACACCAGCACGGCCACCGTCGCGGTGCTGCCCGAGGTCGAGGAGTGGGCCGTCGATGTCAAGGCCGAGGATTATCGCGTCGACGTGTATCGCTCCGGCGGCCATGGCGGCCAGGGCGTCAACACCACCGACTCGGCGGTGCGCATCGCCTACAGGGCCGGCACGCCCGATGAGATTATCGTGATCTGCCAGGACACGCGCTCGCAGATCAAAAACCGCGAAAGCGCCCTCAACGTGCTGCGCGCCCGCATCTATGCCCGCGAGCAGGAAAAGCGCCATAAAGAGCTGGGCGAGTCGCGCCTGGCCCAGGTCGGGACCGGCGAGCGGGCCGAGAAAATCCGCACCTATAACTACCCCCAGGATCGCATCACCGATCACCGGATCGGCCAGAGCGTTTCGAATCTGCCCGGCGTGCTGAACGGCAATCTCGATCGCCTGATCGAGGCCCTGGAGAACTATGACAACGCTGAACGCCTCAAAGCTCTCGGCATGAGTCAGTAGGGGGATTGGCGTGATTGACCCATCGTTAGCTTCGTTCATCCATCGAATGCCGAAAGCTGAACTGCATATTCATCTGGAGGGTTCGATCCATCCCCACACGTTGCTGGAGCTGGCGACCAAAAACGGCACGGCGCTCAACGCCCGCGATCTGGCTGGCGTTGAGCGCCTGTTTCGCTACGATAGCTTCCTGGGCTTTCTCGATGTCTATCGCGCCTGCGCCCGCTGTCTGATCCAGGGCGAGGATTTTGAGCGCGTTGCCTACGAGATGGCGGTCGATCTGGCCGAGCAGAATGTCCGCTACGCCGAGGTGATGCTTTCGCCGGCGCAGCATATGCAGCGCAACATGGATTTCGATGAGATTCTCGGTGGCGTCGCCGCCGGGTTTGCCCGCGCCCACGCCGAGCGCGGCATCGTCTGCAAGCCGGCCTTCGACTTTGGCCGCCAGTTCAGCCTGCAAGAGGCGCTGCGGGCGGTCGAGCTGGCCCAGGATGGCATGCGCTATGGCGTGGTCGCCTTCTCGATCGGCGGCGATGAGGCCAACTATCCGCCCGAGCCGTTTGTTGAGGTCTTTGCGGTCGCCAAGGCGGTTGGCCTGCATGTGATGGCCCACGCTGGCGAGGTCGCCGGGGCCAACAGCGTGCGCGGGGCCATCGAGATGCTGGGGGTCGATCGGATTGGCCACGGCTTTCGGGTGCTCGAAGATCCTGAGCTGACCCAGATTCTGGCCCGGCGGGGCGATATCACCTTTGATGTCTGCCCGACCAGCAATCTCCTGACCGGCGTTATCCCGCTGATCAGCGCCCATCCGCTGCGCCAGATGTTCGATGCCGGCCTGCCGATCACCCTCAACTCCGATGACCCGACCCTGTTTAACACCACCCTCACCAACGAGTTTATGCTGGCGGCCGAACACTTCAACTTTAATGTCGATGAGATCTGTAAGGTCGCGCTCCAGAGCATTCGCGGCGCCTTTATGCCCGCCGCCGAGCGCGCCGCCCTGCTGTCCAGCTTTAAGCACGAGCAGGCCGCCCTGCGCGAGGAGCTGGGGATTTAGTGGCTAGCAGCTAGCGAGAGGTAGCTACTTATCGCATCAACAAAACCGCCGCAGAGGTCGACCTCTGCGGCGGTTTTGTTGATCTGCGGCACCTAGGCGGGCTGGGCGAGACTGATGGATTGCAGCACCGCGTCCCAGGCTGGGTAGCGATAGATCGGGTTGGCGACATAGCGGTACAGCATATCGCCAGCGGGGCCTATCACTACCAGACCGCCCAGGCGGCGCATCGAATCTAGTGACGAAAATGCAATCTCGTGGCCCTGCCGCTTTAGGGCAAACTGACGGACTAGAATATGCGGTCCGGTCACATTCCACAGTGAGGTCTGGCCAAACTCAAAGGCATCGTAGACCTCCAGCGTCGTATCGCCGTACACAGCGAACGGCAAGCTATACAGGTCACGCAGCGTCCGCGCCATCGTGCTATCGCCCATGACAATCACGGCGATAGCACACTCAGCTGCGGCGAAACGCGCCATCTCGTCACGCAGGCTCAGCAGATGCCGCCGGCACAGGGCGCAGCCCAGGTGGCGCATCAGGAACAGCAGCACCGGCCGCTCACGCCACAGCTCGGGGAGCGCAATCTCAGCGCCGTCCGGGTCAACAAGTTTAATCGTATCCAGCGTACGTGGCATGATGATCCAAACTTTTAGAGAGAATCCCGAACCTCGGCGACCTGCTGTGGCTCAAGGACGCTTAGAACCTCGTCCCAGGCGGGATAGCGATAGATCGGGTTTGCGACGTGGCGATACAGCTGTGTGCCATCAGAATCCAGAACGACCAGGCCGCCCAGCTGCTTCAGCGAGCCGGCGCCCCAGTTCGACTTGACCCCATTCAGCGCCGTGCCGATCTGGCGGGCGACAATATGGGGGCCAACGACATTCCACCACGAGGTCTCGCCAATATCGAAGGCCTGGTAGGCCGCCATCGACGGGTCGGCATAGACCGGAAAGGGCAGGCTGTACAGGTCGGTCAGGCCCTGGGCCATTTTGCCATCGCCCATCACAATAATCGCGATAGCACAGCCGGCGGCGGCAAACCGCGGCGCCTCATCGCGCAGCCGCAGCAGCTGCTGGCGGCACAGCCCACAGCCAAGCTGGCGCATAAAAAATATCAAGACCGGCTGCTCTTGCCAGAGCGTTGTCAGATCGATCGGCGAGTTATCCGCCTGCATCAGCATTATCTGGTTTGATTGCCCCATACCATTTTTTCTCCAACGTGTCAGTAGCTGCTATGCGGATGTACGCTCGATCACCTAAACAGGATGTGTTTGATCGTCTTCAGCGCCGTCGGCCTCCGCTAGCGACCGTAGTCGACTGGCCGCCCGCATAATCACCACCAGCAGGATCAGGCTAATGCTGGCCCACAAGACCCAGATCACCCAGCGGATACTGCTCTGCCCGGCCACAAAAGCCAGCAGCGGCAGGACACACAGGGTTGGGCTGAACAGCAGGGCGACGGCAATGTTGCGCCGGAAGGCGCGGCGTTGAAGCTCTCGTGAAGTGCTCATAACTCTTCTTTCGCTGCTTGCTCCGCCGGACACGTGGCTGGCCCGGCAGCCGGCGGAGGTGCGCTGGGATCGCGCTCGAAGATCATTGTCCGCTTGTCGCTGTAGCGCTCGCGCCAGACCCCGCTCTGCTGCAGGGCGCTGATCAACTCCTTCTCGAAGGTGCGGTCGGCCAGCACGGTGGTCATAGCATATTTGGCCAGCAGCGGCTCCCAGTCGCGGCCAGCCACGATACATTTGTACTCGAACCACATCTCAATCGGGTACAGCTCAACCCGGGTATCGACAAAGACCGGCAGCCGCTCGCCGGCGCGCCAGATCAGGTAGCTGCTGTAGCGCATCTCGTGGAACAGCCGCGCCGGCGGTGGATTCTGGAGCAGATAATCGACCGCCTGCACGGGTGTCGCCGCGACCGCCAGCTCAGCATTGGGCAGCGGACCCTCGGCGCCGCGCAGGAAGGCGGGAAAGCGCACCAGCGAGCGCATCGGCGGCTGCACCAGCACGGCCAGCAGCGCCAGCGCGAGCGTCACCCAGCCAAGCCAGGGCCCACGCTGGGCGGTATTCTTGATCAATTTCAGCCGGCCACGGCGCACCAGCGCCTCGGCGACGATTGGGCCGGCGACTATGCCAAACCAGAGCTGATAGCGAATCCCGGTCAGCGTCAGCCCGGTGAAGGCGATAAATGTCAGCAGATCGCCGGAGCGCAGCCGCTGCCAGACCACCACCAGCATCACCACGGCGATCAGCAGGGTCAGAAAGAACAGCTGGGTGACCGGATTATCCAGGGTGTTGAATGGCGAGACCCACTCGCTGATTAGTCGCTGGCTCGACGGGTCGGTCAGCAGGCTCCAGACATACGTAATCACCCCAAAGCCGCGCGGATTGACCAGGATCGCCGCGACCACGCCTACCAGGGCCAGCCAGAGCGCCTGGGCCGTGCGGTAGGTCGGGGCCTCGGGGTGGTCGCGGCGCCGATCGAGGGTCGCGCCAAGTGCGGCACAGCCGACCAGCACTGGGCCGAGGGTAAACGCGCCGTGCAGATTCACCCAGACGATCTCGATCAGCGGCAGGGCCAGCAGGGCCCGGCGCGGCCAGCGCTCCACCGCCACCTCGCTGACAATTACGAAGGTCAGCATAAACGGCAGCCACGAAAATGTCTGCGGGCGCACGCCCCAGTTGTCGAACGCCACCGCCGCCGCCAGCAGCAGCGCCACCAGCGTGGCACGGCCATTCATCCCGGTGCGCCGCAGGGTATGCCAGACCAACAGCCCATAGGTGGCGACCAGCAGCAGATTACGCACCAGCGCGATCAGCGGCAGCCCGCCGAGATCGTGGAAAAAGGCGAACAGCCACTCGCTGCCCCAGCTCTGATAGAACATCGGCGCGTCGGCGCGGGTCGCGGAGTACAGGCCGGTGCGCGGGATGCTATTGTTGGCGCGAATCCACTCACCAATCTTCATGTGCCACCAGAAATCTTCCTGCGGGATCAGGCTGAGTGACACGCCAGTTGCAATGATCGCCAGCAGCGCCAGCGCCCACCACACATTTGATTTTAAATTGAGGCGACTGATAGCAGGCTCCTTCCGATGTACAACAAAATCGCCGCGATTCTACCACAAAGCCCCGCCCGGCCTAATCCCGGCGGCTGAGCCTGTCGAAGCCCAATCGCTGCCTGAGCCTGTCGCAGGCTGATCCTTGGCCCGACGATATATGCTAAGATTCGGCCACATTCTTGAAGCTAGAGGACCGCTGTGAGTCGTGCCAAACGTATTCTAGTCTGCACCGCCCAGGTGCCATTTGCCCGTGGCGGCGCCGAGCTGCTGGCTGAGGGGCTGCGCGATGCGCTGCTGGCGGCCGGGCATCGCGCAGATATTGTGGCCCTGCCCTTTACGCGCACGCCCCATCGTGAGCTGCTGGCCAGCGCCCTCGCCTGGCGGATGCTCGATCTGACCACGGTTGACGGGCAGCCGGTTGATCAGGTGATCTGCACCAAGTTCCCCTCGTATGCGGTGGCGCATCCGCGCAAAGTTGTCTGGCTGGTGCACCAGCACCGGCAGCTCTATGACTGGCGCGGCACCGAGTGGAGCGACTGGGGCAGCCAGCCCGACGACGCTGCGGTGGGCGCGGCGCTGATGCGGCTTGATCGGCGCAGCCTGGGCGAGGCCGTGCGGCGTTTTACGATCTCGCCCACCGTCAGCGCCCGCCTGAGCCGCTTCAACCAGCTCAGCAGCACGCCGCTGTACCCGCCGAGCGTCTACAGCGGGCGTCTGCGCAGCGGCAGCTACGACCCCTACATTCTGAGCGTGGCGCGGCTGGACCGGGCCAAGCGGATCGATCTGCTACTCCATGCGCTGGCCCAGACGGCCGCGCCAGTCCGCGCGATTATCGCTGGCAGCGGGCAGCAGCGGCAGGAGCTGATCGCGCTGGCCGGCGCACTGGGGCTGGGCGAGCGGGTCGAGTTTCGCGGCTGGCTTGATGATACGACCCTGATCGACCTGTATGCCAGGGCGCGGGCGGTGTTCTACGCCCCGATCGATGAAGACTTTGGCCTGACCACGATCGAGGCGCTGGAGGCGGCGCGGCCGGTGATCACCGCCAGCGATGCCGGGACCGTGCTGGAGTTCGTGCGCGACGGCGTGACCGGCCTGGTTGCGCCACCGAATGCGCGGGCGCTGGCGGCGCGCCTCGACGCAGTGTGGGAATCGGCGGATCTGGCGGCGCGACTCGGGGCGGCGGGGCCAGCGGCGGTGGCGGCGATTAGCTGGGCAAATATTGTGCAGCAATTAGTACTGTAGCGCTCGGCACCATCGCTAAGCATATGCGATAATAGACTATAATAATGCTCAATCGTATGGTTCATTTAGTGACTAACTCAGGCGTGCGGTTGCTAGGAGGCTGCGTTGGCAGACCAGGATACCCCGACACTTGTAGACAACTCCATGCTCGAACATCTGCGCATGCTTATTGCGCACCCCAGCGTGCTGGGCGACGATTCTGAGCTTGATACCACCGCCACCGCCATCGCCGATCTGCTGCGCCAGTGTGGGCTGCATGTGAGCGTGCACCCCAGCGAGGGCGCGCCGATCATTATTGCGCACCGGGCGGGGCGAACCAAGCGCCACATATTGTTTTATAACCACTACGATGTCATGCCACCGGGTCCCTGGCGCGACTGGCACCACGAGCCGTTCGTGATGGCGGAGCGTGAGGGCCGGCTCTATGGGCGCGGAGTTGCCAGCGACAAAGGCAACCTGATCGCCCGGCTGGCGGCGGTTAAGGCGATTCTGGATCGTGATGGCGAGCTGCCGGTTGGCGTCACCTTCCTGATCGAGGGTGATGCGCTACAGGGCAGCCCATATCTGCCCAACCTGATCGCCGACCAGGCCCACAAGCTCCAGGGCGATGTGATCTTTGGCTTTGGCGGCATGCTCGATGGCCAGAACGTCCCCTACCTGTATGCCGGGGTGCGCGGGCGGCTGCTGGTGATGCTGCGGGCCACCGGGCCCAACATATCACTCTCGGCCGATATGTCAACCAGCGTCGTGAACCCGGCCTGGCGGCTGCTCTGGGCGCTCAACGAGATCAAGAACGACACCGAGGAAGTGCTGATCGAAGGCTTCTACGATATTGTTGCGGCGCCAAGCCGCGAGGCCAGCAAGCTCACCCGCGGCCTCCAGATCGATGAGGCTGGCCGCCTGAAGGCCTGGGGAATGAAAGAGTTCCTGTTTGGCATGTCTGGCGCGACGCTGGCGCGGGCGGAGACCTTCAACCCCAACTGTAACCTGGGCTCGATCACCGTCACCACCGGCGTTGGGCCGCACCCAACCATCCCAATCGCCGCCGAGGCGATTATCGACTTCAGCCTGGTGCCGGAGCAGCGGCCCAACGAGGTTGTGCGGCTGCTCCGGGAGCATCTGCTCGCGAACAACTTCGACGACATCAACGTCGAAAGTATCAAGGGCGCCTATCCGCCAGCTACCACGCCGCTCAACTCATTTGCCCTGGAGTTGGTCGCCTCCCAGGTCGAGAGCGCCTACGGCATCACGCCGCAGGTTGTGCCGCTGGCGCCGTTTGCCGTCCCGCTCCACCTGTTTACGGCCGGGATGAATGTCCCGGCGCTGCCGCTGGGCCTGCTGCAGCCGGATAGCGCGCTGCGGGGAGCCAATGAGTCGGTGCCCCTGGCAAACCTGCAGGCGATGGCAGCCCTGATCCACAATGTGCTCGCCGCGTTCGCTACATTTGACAATATTCCCTAGTGCTGGTACTATACATCTCGTTGACGCGGGGTGGAGCAGTGGTAGCTCGTCGGCCTCATAACCCGAAGGTCGGAGGTTCGAATCCTCTCCCCGCTACCAAACAATGAAGCGGCTTGCAAATGCAAGCCGCTTCACAATTAGCCGGTGTAGCTCAGTGGTTAGAGCGAGCGACTCATAATCGCTAGGTCACTGGTTCAAATCCAGTCATCGGCACCACAATGGTGAATTGGGTAAAAATTCATTAAAGGTCCAATTGGAATCATTAAAGGTCCAACTAGAATCATTAAGTAGCTAATTGGGAAACATTAAGTGACCAATTGCTGGATCTTTACCCAGGCTCACGTAATACTGCCTCTCCATCAAGGAATGTACTCGAGATGATACTCTTGGAGCACACCTTGCAGGAGAGGCATTGTTATTTGGCGCTCCATCCCCATTGATCGCTCCAGCCGGTCCTCGAGAGATTTGATGGCATACCAATCCCCCAGGATAACCGTCCACAGTGTATCCGTGATCTCTTCCAGGTGACCAAATACTGGCGGGTGAACCGCAATACCACGCTGCGCCCAGAGGGCAAGGAGAATGGGCAAAAACTGGGTTTGCTCCATGGTCGGAATCTCAACGACAGGGTGGGGATTCTCGCGCGCATGCAGGCGTTTTGCCCACGGTTCCCACGCAGCACTCGCCGTGGTCGCGCGGATATGGGTCAGGCAGGGAATGATTGCTAACGCGCCATCACAATCCGCCCGTAATTCCATCAGCTCCTCCCAGGCATCATGACTTAAGTTGTTGGCCTGGTCGATGATGATTGCCCAGATATGATGCTGTTTGATACGGCGCAGCAGCTGGTGATAGAACTGATAGAATTGATTTTTCGTCCATGCATGCGTGGAAGCAGATTCAACGAATGATTCCTCAACCCCATGGGACGCAGTGATAAACCGTTCCTGCATGTGATGGTCGATTCGGGCAAAGCACATCAGCGTCCCTCTATCTGCAGAGGCCTTCTCCTTGTGCAGGTTGGATTTGGGCATACGCATGAAGATCAGGTGGCGGGCATGGCTGCTGTTTGCAAACCATTTCTGGAGCATCCACGTTTTCCCGGCTCCTTGAATGCCTGCAAGCGGCAACACATCGCGTCTGATAATCGCCTGATCGAGCGTTGTTAACAGCGTGGTATAGGTCGCCGGACTATGCTCAATGAAGCGCGAGATCTGAAATGGCATCGTTGTCGCTCCAATCACTACAGCTTATTGGGACGCAAACTTGCGTTTGAGTTGCTCAAACATATCCTCTAAAGCCTGGGCCTTGGCAGCATCAATTTCTCTCGGAGCAGCAGGCTCCTGTTCAACGTCTGCTCGATCAACCAGTGCGCTCTCAGCGTGATCTGGCCGTGGTATTTCTTGCTTTTCGACACCATCTGGTTCAGCCGTATGGTGCTCTAGATATTCCTCGATGGCCGATACTGCATCAGGAGCAGCCTTCTTCGGAGATGCTTTCGGTTTCCTTTGCAGCTTGGGCTTTTCGTACACTGCTTCTTCGGTGATTGGATCTCGCTGCGGCAGCATGCCGTGACGCTCCTTCTGCACTGCTGTTGTTTCTGCCCGTATTTCGTTGACCCCGTGCCGGTACGTATTGAGGGTGTCAAGCCGGTTATCCATCCGCTGATCAAGGCTGCGGCCATGCTTGGTATCAGAGATTACTTCCTCCCAGTGCTCACCATCCAGGCGCGCATAATAGAACGTGCCAAACTCCTTCATCTTGTGAACTTGAAAGAGGACTTTCTCATCACGGCCCACCGCACTAAACCAGCGCATATCCGCTGCGGGACTTGGATCACGGGGGACAAAATATAAGGGCTTTGAATGTTTTGAATCTTTGTTGTACTGGATGCCTCGCTTGATAATCGTCTGGCGGCTTTCGTGAGCGTCATCCAGCAGGTGGATAAACCGATTCGGGGGCGGCGCATTATAGCGCGGTCCAGGAGTAAGCCGCCATTTATCGTAGGGGCTCAGGGTCTCGCCAATATGCGGTGTAGTATTTAAGCGGTGAATAATCGTATTGACCTGGGGACGGAGGCGGTCTATCGTCAGCAAGTCGGAGTGTTCACGGGCATTCCTCCAGCACATCAAATCCTTTTCATTTTCGACATAGCCGCCATGCGCACTGAGGCCCGCTCCTACCCGTTTGAGTGCGTCTTCAACTTTGCCCGTCTGGTGCGTGAGCAGCGCGGCCCTGGCATTCTTACGAGCGCACTTGGGCCGCTGAGTACGGCGTTGGCAGCCGAGAATGCAGCAGGCCGGGTTGTCAACGCCCGGCCTTGGCTGGCCCACCTCCAGTCCCTGGCGCGCCATGCATTGGATACTGCGCACTCTCAGGCCGGAGTGCTCTGCCGTGAGATTGGCCACCAGTTTTGGATGCTTGGGGCGCCAGCCCATGCCCAGAGTTGGTTGGAAGAAGCATTTAGGGTCATGAGCCAGGCGCAGGATCGCGATGGGCAGGATAGCGTGCTCAATCTGCTCAGTCTTGCTTATGGGCTTGGCGGTCAGTATCAGCGCGCAGTCCAGCTATCCCATCAACGTCTGACCCAGCTAGCGGCCTATGAGCCTGATATGCGCCACGGCGAAGAGTTGAACAACCTCGCCTACATATTAATGCTCCAAGGTCGTTACCATGAAGCCACAAGTACCTTCCGTCAGGCGCTGATGATCCGCAGGGCGGCCCATGGAGTTCCCAGTGGTCAGGTGGCCCGCGTTCTGCATAATCTCGGCTATCTTGCTTTCAAACAAGGCCGCCTTGCCAGAGCCTGGCGGCTGCTCATGTGGGCCCTGGTCATGCGCACAACCCTGGATGCTCCAGCTCATGGGATTGCCCTCACAATTAGTACCCTGGGTGAGATCGCGCTTGCCCGCGGCAATAGCGCCCAGGCCATTGCGCTGTTTGACTATGGATTTCTGCTCCGCACTCACTGGTTTGCGGCTGCCCATGATGCGACGGCAGAAAGTCAATATCTGCTCGCGTGCGCGTGGCTCAAACTGGGGCATGTTGATCAGGCAGAGCCACTCCTTGTTGAGGCAGCCCATGTCACACGACGTGGGCTTGGGGAGCAGCATCGCCAGATGGTCTTTATCCTCACTGCGCAGGCACGTCTGTCACTGGCACGGAACATGACGACGATGGCGCAGGATCAGCTCTGTGCAGCCTTGGACATAGCCAATCATGTGCTCGGCGTAAAGCACCCAGAAACGCTGGTTGTGTGGTATTGGATCGCCATCGTAGCAGCGCAAGCCGGCGAATATGGGCGGGCACAGCAGGTGTTAGAGACCACCTATGCGCACCAGCAGGAGCTTCTGTGGCATGGCCATTATCAGCTCGGTGAAACGGCACTTGCATTGGCGCAGGTCTATCAGAATACGGGAAAGCCTGGCCAGGCACACACGCTGCTCCTTCAAGTCCTCGGTGACGCAGCTCGTGCTGGGACAACCGCACTGCCTGCCTTTATCGACTGTACCACGCTGCTTAACGTCCTTGATACCAATCTACAGAAATGAAATCGTTCTTTTACCGAGGAAATGTAAAGACTTTTCGTGGAAAGAAATCAGTCTCTGATCCGAATACTGTGGTCCTGAAGAAAATTTGGCTCATTGTAGCAGGAATCAATCGTACAAGAAGATGGATTTAGGGCCATTAGAAGCCAAAAATAAAAATCTCTTTTCCAGAAGGTTGCAGACCGAAATTACCCGGTAGTACGATCCTCTGGGAAAGTATGAATAATGCTTTACACAGCGGTTTTAGGGCTTTGGAGTGGTCTAAATTTGATTATCAACTAATAAATATCTGATTATCAATTTTTTTGAGTTTTACACACACGCGGATTGACCATTGCAGGATCGCGTGGCGGAATGGTGTGCCGGCAAACTCACGAGGTTGCAGTGGCAGATCACGCGGATTGACCATTGCAGGGCCTTTTCCTACCACCAGCACTTGTTGAGTGGCCATGTTGCAGTGGCAGATCACGCGGATTGACCATTGCAGAGCGAGATATCCGCCGAAGATCGGGCAGCGGCCTGGGCGTTGCAGTGGCAGATCACGCGGATTGACCATTGCAGGGC